>NZ_JCACHU010000170.1:0-15333 GCF_059504005.1 Belnapia sp.
CATGCCCGCCAGATTCGCCGATTTCAGACCAGATGGGAATCCGACAGGCTGCTAGGTCGCAATCCTGGTGGAACCAGGCCTGCACGGAGCCAGCCAGGTGCGGGTAGAGCGCTGACAGGGCTGCTACCCCGCGAAGGGGTCGCGCAGCGTGATCGTGTCGTCGCGGTCCGGGCTGGTGCTGAGCAGCACCACCGGCGCCTCCACCAGCTCCTCGATGCGGCGGACATACTTCACTGCCGCGGCCGGGAGGTCGGCATAGGAGCGGGCACCGCGGGTGGAGCTGGTCCAACCCTCCAGCACCTCATAGACCGGCTTCGCGGCGGCCTGCGCCCCGGCGGCGGCCGGCAGGCGGCGGACATGCTCGCCGCCGATCGTGTAGCCGGTGCAGACCTTCAGCTCCTCGAGCCCGTCGAGCACGTCGAGCTTGGTGAGCGCGATTCCCTGGATGCCCCCGGTCTTCACCGCCTGGCGCACCATGCAGGCATCGAACCAGCCGCAGCGGCGGGGGCGCCCCGTCACCGTGCCGAATTCGCGGCCGCGCTCGCCGAGGCCCCGGCCGATCTCGTCCTGCAGCTCGGTCGGGAAGGGCCCGCTGCCGACGCGTGTCGTGTAGGCCTTGGCGATGCCGAGGACCATGCCGATCGCATCCGGCCCGATCCCCGCCCCCGCCGCGGCATTGCCGGCGACGGTGTTGCTGCTGGTGACATAGGGGTAGGTGCCGTGGTCAACGTCGAGCATCACCGCCTGGGCGCCCTCGAAGAGCACCCGCTCGCCCTTGTGGCGCGAGGCCTCCAGCCGCTCCCACACCGCCTCGGCGAAGGGCAGCAGCCGCGGGGCAAGGGCCAGCAGCCCGTCCAGCAGCGCCTGCTTCTCGAAGGTCTGCGCGCCAAGGCCGCGCAGCAGGCTGTTGTGGTGCAGCAGCAGCTCGTCGAGCTTGGCCGAGAGCGTCGCAGGCTCGGCCAGATCGCAGAGGCGAATGGAGCGGCGGCCGACCTTGTCCTCATAGGCCGGGCCGATGCCGCGCCCGGTGGTGCCGATCTTGTCCTCGCCGCGTGCCGCCTCGCGCGCCTTGTCGAGCGCCGGGTGCAGCGGCAGGATCAGCGGCGTGTTCTCGGCGATGCGGAGGTTCTCCGGCGTCACGGAGAGGCCCTGCGCGGTGACCTTCTCGATCTCGCCGAGCAGCGCATCCGGGTCGAGCACCACGCCATTGCCGATGATGCCGAGCTTGCCGCGCACCACGCCCGAGGGCAGCAGCGAGAGCTTGTAGACCTGCTCGCCGATGACGAGGGTGTGGCCGGCATTGTGGCCGCCCTGGAAGCGCACGACGATATCGGCCCGGCTCGCCAGCCAGTCCACTACCTTGCCCTTGCCCTCGTCGCCCCACTGGGCGCCGATTACCGCGACATTGGCCATCACACATCGTCCTTGCTGGAAGGCATGGCGGCGCCGTCGCGCAGGATATGCGTGCAGCGCAGCGCGGCGGGGCTGTCGCCGGGGCCGAGCGCGGCCACCGTGGCGAAGCCCTGGTCCCGCAAGGCCGCGGCGGCAGCGGGCGAGGTGCCGAGGGGGAGGAAGATGCGCGGCCGCGCCGGCGCCCGGCCGGCGGCGCGCAGCACGGCATCGGGGTAGAGGCTCATCCCCGTCGCCGGCTCGTCATTGGCCGAGACATAGCGGCCGCCGCGTGCCAGCTCGCCCGTGGCGCCCGGGCCGTAGAGGGTGAAGGCGACGCCGACATGGTAGCGGAAGCCGCGGAACTCCACCGGGTCGAGGGTGAGGCGGAGATCGGGTGCGCGGGCCCGGATGGCGGCGATGACGGCCGCCGCATTGTCGGCGATCGCCCGTGCCGCCGGCGGCAGGTCGGCCGCGGCCAGCGCCGCCAGCGCCCCGTCGGCCGGGCCCGCGGCGGCGAGCAGCACCGGCAGCGCGGCGGCCAGCGGCCCGGCCTGCTCGGCCAGCTCCGTCGCCGCAACGGCATCCTTGCGGTCCAGCGCGCGCGCGAGGCGCTGGCTGAGCGCAGGCGGCACGCCGGCCGCCTCCAGCAGGGCCGGCGCCATGGTGGGGAGGGTGATGTCGAGGCTCACGGCAGGAACGCCGGCGCGCGCCAGCGCCTCGGCGGCGACCAGCGCCACCTCGGCATCTGCCTCCGCCGCGTCGCTGCCGATCAGCTCGATCCCCGTCTGCGGCAGCTGCCGCTCCGGCGCGAGCTGCGTCCCCCGCACGCGAAGCACCTGCCCGGCATAGCAGAGGCGGAGCGGCCGGGCCTGCAGGCCGAGGCGCGTGGCGGCGATGCGGGCGACCTGCGGCGTGGTGTCGGCGCGCAGCCCCATCATCCGCTGGCTGACCGGGTCCATCAGGCGGAAAGTCTGCTCCGCAACCGCAGCGCCGGAGCCGGCGAGCAGGCTGTCCTCGAATTCCAGCAGCGGCGGCTTCACCCGCTCGTAGCCATGCCCGGCGAAGGCGGCCATCAGTGCCTCGACCAGCGCCGCCTCCCGCTCCGCCTCGGGGGGGAGGAGGTCCATCAGCCCGGCGGGCAAGAGGGCAGGGTTGGGCAGGTCGTCGGTCATGCGGGCGCGGGTGTGGCAGGGGGGCGGGGGCGACGCAAGGGGCTCGCGCCCTTATTCATCCAGCGGATAGTCGGCCAATTCGGGCCGCATGGCCTCGATGACGAAGTCGACGAAGGCGGCTGGAGCGTCGAGGTAGAACTCACGCTCCGAATAGGCCCCGACCCGCGCCTCCACCCCCTGCCCCGCCAGCCAGGCGGCGAGCGCCTCCAGATCCTCGCGCGGCGTTTCGCTGAGGAAGGAGACCTGGGAGCGAAGCTTGTCCGCATCCCGCCCGGGCGTCTCGCTGCGGCTGAACTGCAGGTCCACATTGGCCCCCGGCTGCCGCAGCCAGATGGCACGCTCCGTCCGCCGCAGCACGGCGAAGCCGAGCCGCTTTGTGAAGAGCCCGACCACCGCCTCGAAATGCAGGGGGTTCAGCCGGTTGGCGACGTGGTTGAAGCGCATGCGGCGGGCTCCTTCGGGCTCTCCCCGGCATAGGAGCGCCGGAGCGCCGCGAGGTCGAGCCGCCCCATGCCCATCAGCGCCCGCATCACCCGCTCGGCACGCTCCCGGTCGGCATCGCGCAGCATGGCGCCGAGCTCCTCCGGCACCAGTTGCCAGCAGAGGCCGAAGCGGTCGGTCAGCCAGCCGCAGCGCTCGGCGGCCGGGTCGGCCGAGAGCCGGTCCCAGATCGCATCCAGCTCCGCCTGGCCGGCGACGGTGACGAAGACCGAGAGGGCGGGGGTGAAGCGGAATTGTGGCCCGCCATTGAGCGCGACGAACTCCTGCCCCGCGAGGCGGAAGGTCACGCTCAGCACCCGCCCGTCGCCGAAGCGCATGGTCTCGCCGAGGCCGGCCTCCTGCCCGGCCTCGCGGAAGGCGGCAACGTAGAAGGCCGCAGCCTCGGCGGCCTGGCCGTCGAACCAGAGGCAAAGGGCGAGGCTGGCCATCACGATATGTCCTTCCCTGGCCCCATCGCCTTGAGGGCTGCGTCCAGGTCCATCCACATGATCTCCCAGTGATGCCCGTCCGGGTCCTCGAAGCTGCGGCCATACATGAAGCCGTAATCCTGCAGCTTGCCGGGGTCCTTGCGGCCGCCGGCGGCACCGGCCTGCTCGACCACGGCATCCACCTCGGCGCGGCCCTCGGCGGAGAGGCAGATCAACGCGGCGCTCGAGGCATGCGCATCGGCGATCGGCTTCGCGGTGAACTGCCGGTACTTGTCATGGGTCAGCAGCATGGCGTGGATGGTCTCGGAGAAGACCATGCAGGCGGCGGTCTCGTCGGTGAACTGGGGGTTCAGCCGGGCGCCGACGGCCTCGTAGAAGGCGATGGAGCGCTTCAGGTCGGTGACGGGCAGGTTCACGAAGATCAGCTTCGGCACGGCGTTTTCTCCCTCTGGCTTGGCCAGCCTGCCTGAGTGAGTTATCATTAGCAACCATGAAGTCAGAAAAAATAACCGAAACCCCGCCGCCGCGCCGCTGGTATGAGGATGCCTGCGCCGCCGCCCATGCCCTCGACCTGGTCGGCGAGCGCTGGGCGCTGCTGGTGATGCGGGAGCTGATCTTCGGGCCCCGGCGCTTCAGCGAGCTGCGCGCCAGCCTGCCGGGGATCAGCGCCAATGTGCTGACCCAGCGCCTGGCCGGGCTGGAGGCGGCGGGGGTGGTAGTGCGCCGCCGCCTGCCGCCACCGGCTTCGGCCCAGGTCTATGCGCTGACCGAGTGGGGGATGGAGAGCGAGCCGATCTTCCAGGCGCTCGGCCGCTGGGCGGCGCGCTCGCCGCTGCATGACCCGACGCTGCCCTTCAGCGCCGCCTCGCTGCTGCTCTCGCTGCGGACGATGCTGCATGCGGGCCGGGCCGGGGAGCTCGCCGCGCGCATCGGCTTCCGCCTCGGCGCGGAGCGCTACCTTGCACGGCTCGAGGCGGGGCAGATCGCCATCGCCGCCGGCCCGGTCGAGAGCGCCGACCTCATCCTCGACGGCGCGCCCGCCGTCATCGCCGCCGCGATCTTTGGCGGCCAGCCCCTCGAGGCGCTGGAAGCCGCGGGCGCGTTGCGGGTCAAGGGCGACCGGGCGCTGGCGGCGCGTTTCCTCACCCTCTTCCCCCTGCCGCCCAAGGCCGGCTCAGAACAAGGATAGCTGCGGCCCCGCCGCGCGGAAGCGGCTGGTATCGAGCGGCGGCCGCGGCCGGTCCAGCCCGAGCCGCGCCGCCGCCAGCGCGAAGCGCTGCCGCAGCAACTCGGCATAGGGACCGGTGCCGCGCATCCGCTCGCCGAACCCGGCCTGGTTCAGCCTGCCGCCCCGGCATTGCCGGATGAGGCCCAGCACCCGCCCAGCGCGGGCCGGCACATGGGCGTGCAGCCATTCCTCGAAGAGCGGCCTGATCTCGTGCGGCAGCCGCACCAGCGTCATGCCTGCGCCGGTCGCCCCCGCCTCGGCCGCCGCCTCCAGGATCGGCTCGATCTCATGGCAGGTGAGGCCTGGGATCACCGGCGCCGCCATCACCGTGACCGGAATGCCAGCGGCCGCCAGCGCCCGGATCGCCGCCAGCCGCCGCCCGGGCGTCGCGGCGCGCGGCTCCAACCGCCGGGCGAGGCCGCGGTCGAGCGTGGTGATGGAGATGCCGGCCCGCGCCAGCCCCGCGGCCGCCATCGGCGCCAGGATGTCGATGTCGCGCTCGATCAGCGCCGACTTGGTCAGCAGCCCGACCGGGTGCCGGAACTCGGCCAGCACCTGCAGGATGCGCCGCGTCAGCCCCTCCCACCGCTCGAAGGGCTGGTAGGCATCGGTGTTGATGCCGAGCATGACCGGCTTCGGCACATAGCCCGGCGCCATGAGCTCCCGCCGCAGCAACTCGGGCGCCGCCGGCTTGTGGAAGATGCGCGTCTCGAAATCGAGTCCGGGCGAGAGGTTCAGATAGGCATGCGTCGGCCGGGCGAAGCAGTAGATGCAGCCATGCTCGCAGCCGCGATAGGGGTTGATGGAGCGGCTGAAGCCGATATCCGGGCTGTCGTTGCTGGTGATGATCCGCCGCGCCGCATCGATGCCGAGGGTCGCCGCCTCGCGCGGCGCCAAATCCTCCTCCTCCGCCGCGCCCCAGCCATCGTCGACGGCGTAGCGGTCGGCGAGGCCGAAGCGCGCGCTCGGCCGGTTGGAGACGGCGCCGCGGCCTTTCCGGGGCAGGGCGGGCAGGGCGTCGTCGCTGGGCGGCATGGCCGGGAGGATAGGCCGCCCATAGAGAACACATCAAGAACAATTACCCGTCCGCCGGCCCCGCCTCCACGAAGGCCATGAGGTTCTCGAGCCGGTCGGCCTCGCTCGCCGGCTTGTCCGTGCGGATGCGGGCGATGCGGGGGAAGCGCAGGGCGACGCCCGACTTGTGCCGACCCGAAAGCTGCGCCGCGTCGAAGATCACCTCCAGCACCAGGCTCTTCTCCACCTCCCGCACCGGGCCGAAGCGGCTGACCGTGTGGTTGCGGATCCAACGGTCGAGCCACCCAAGCTCCTCATCCGTGTAGCCGGAATAGGCCTTGCCGACCGGCACCAGCTCCTCCCCGCCGCCCTCGATCGGGCGCCAGAGGCCGAAGGTGTAGTCGGAGTAGAAGCTGCTGCGCTTGCCATGGCCGCGCTGGGCATACATCAGCACGGCGTCGATCGAGAGCGGGTCGCGCTTCCACTTCCACCAGAAGCCCTTCTGCCGGCCGGCGAGATAGGGGCTGTCGGCGCGCTTCAGCATCAGCCCCTCGATGGAGGCCGCCCGTGCCCCGTCCCGCACCTCGCCCAGCTGCGCGACGGAGCCGAAGGCGATCAGTGCCGAAAGGTCCATCCGCGCCGGCGCATGCCGCGCGACCCAATCCTCCAGCCGTCGCCGGCGCGCGTCGAAGGGCAGCGGGCGGAGATCCTCGCCCGCCTCGAAGAGCAGGTCGTAGAGCCTGACGCCCACGGGATAGTCCCGCAGCATCTTCGGCCCGACCTGCTTGCGGTTCAGCCGCTGCTGCAGATCGGCGAAGGGCGCGACCACACCATCGCGGATCACCAGCAGCTCGCCATCGAGCACGGCGTGGAAGTCCATCGCCTCCAGGATCTCGGGGAAGCCGCCCGAGATGTCCTCCCCGCCCCGGCTCCAGATGCGGCGCCCGCCCGGCCCGGCGGTGATCTGGACGCGGATGCCGTCCCATTTCCACTCGGCGCGATAGGCCGAAGGGTCGAGCGCGGCGAGGTCGCGGTCCTCCAGCGGATGAGCGAGCATGAGCGGGCGGAAGACCGGGGCGTCGCGCGGATCGGGCTTGTCCGAGTGCCCCTCCAGCCAGCGGAAGAGCGGCAGATAGGGCGGGGCGATGCCGTGCCAGAGCTCCTCGATTTCCTCGACCGGCTTGCCCGACCACTCCGCCAGCGCAACGCGCGCGAGCCGCCCGGAGACGCCGACGCGCAGCCCCCCGGTGATGAGCTTGATGAGCGCCAGCCGCCCGCCGGAATCGAGCGTGTCCAGCCAGCCCGCGATCAGCGCCGGGAGGTCGGCCTTCGGCGTCACCTCCAGCGCCTCCACGACATTGGAGAGGGCGGGCGGCGGCGCGTTCACGCCTTGCCGCTCCGGCCAGATCAGCGCCACGGTCTCGGCGAGGTCGCCGACATAGTCATGGCTGAGGGCGAGCAGCACCGGGTCCGTCCGCGCCGCCACGAGGTCGCGGATCAGCATCGGCTTGGCCGCGGTGAAGACCAGCTCCTCGGTCAGCGCCGCCAGCCCGACGCCCCGATCCGGGTCGGGCTGCGTTGCGAACCAGTCCCGCAGCAGGGCCAGCTTGGCATTGCGGCCGGGGGTGAAGATCAGGCGCTCCAGCAGCTCGGCGAAGGCCGGGACGCTCATGCCGCGGGGGCCCCCTCGGCCACCACCTCGTCATCATCCTCCCCGAGCCCGACCAGGTGCAGCGCCCGGCCGCGGATGCCGCGCCCGGCCAGCGCATGCACCAGCGCATCGTCCCGCCCATGCGTCACCCAGACCTCGGGCGCGCCGACCTCGTCGATGGTGCGGTTGAGGTCCGGCCAGTCGGCATGGTCGCTGATGACCATGGGCAGCTCCACGCCCCGCGTCTTCGCCCGCTGCCGCACCCGCATCCAGCCGCTGGCCAGCGCGGTGACGGGCTCCGCCAGCCGCCGCGCCCACCGGTCGGCAATCGCCGAGGGCGGGGCGAGGACGATAGCGCCCTTCAGCTCCGCCTTGTTGGCCACGGTCGCCGGCCGCAGCTCGCCGAGCGGCACGCCGAGCTGCTCGTAGAGGCGGCAGAGCGGCTGCTGCGCCCCATGCAGGTGGATCGGCCGGTCCCAGCCCGCGGCGCGGAGCAGGGTGATCAGCCGCTGGCACTTCCCAAGCGCGTAGCAGCCGACGACATGCGTGCGCTCGGGGAAGAGGGCGAGGCTCTTCAGCAGCTTCGCCACCTCATGCGCCGGGTCCGGGTGGCGGAAGACCGGCAGGGCGAAGGTCGCCTCGGTCACGAAGACGTCGCAAGGGACCGGCTCGAAGGGCAGGCAGGTCGCATCCTGCTGCCGCTTGTAGTCGCCGGAGACGACGGCGCGGCTGCCCTGCCACTCCATCACCACCTGCGCCGAGCCGAGCACATGCCCCGCCGGCACCAGGCGGATCGTGACGTCGCCCTGACGCAGCACCTCGCCATGGCGCATCGGCTGCTGGGTGGCGCCCGCCCCCTCCCCCATCCGCGCCCGCATGATGGCGAGCGTCTCCGGCGTCGCCAGCACCGCCTGGTGTCCCGGCCGGGCATGATCGGCATGGCCATGGGTGATGACGGCGCGCTCCACCGGCCGCACCGGGTCGATGAAGAAGCCACCCGGCTCGCACAGGAGGCCATCGGGGGTGACGCGGAGCCAGGTCTCTGGATGAGGCATCGGGGAGAAGCTTGGCCATGCGGCGCACGGCTTCAACCCATCACCTTCCCGCCATTGCGGCGGGAAGAAACCAACCCGGTATCATCACATGGTCGCCATTTGCGAGGCGGCAGCCGCTCATCGAGACTGCGGCGCAGCCTGGCCGGCTGGTTTCGGCCGCGGCAGCAACCCCGCCCATGACGCGCCGTTCCCAGCAGCGTGGGCAGAGGCGATGTCAAGGAAACCCATGGTCGCCTCATGCGTCATACGGGACCGCAATCGCAACGGCCATGCGGCGTCGCGGCATCGATGATGGACAAGGGAATTGGATGTCGCCAGGGCCAGGGGGTGCCTCGGATGCCAGGATGGCGGCGCAGGCGGAGCCCTCCCTCCTCGTGGATTATGCTCCGGTGATGCTCTGGCAGGCTGGGCCCGACCGGGCCCGGACCTTCGTCAACCAGCCCTGGCTCGACTTCACCGGCCGGCCGCTGGAAGCCGAGCTCGGCTTCGGCTGGATGGAGGGCGTCCATCCGGAGGACCGGGCGCGCTGCGAGCGGGTCTGCCTGCAGGGTTTCGCCGACCGCGCCCCCTTCACCCTCGACTTCCGCCTCCGCCGCCATGACGGCGCCTGGCGCTGGCTGCTGGAGACCGCGCGGCCGCTCTGCCAGGACGGCGCCTTCGCCGGCTTCCTCGGCTCCTGCGTCGACATCACCGACATGCGCCAGGCGCTGGAGGAGCGGCACCGCGCCCTCGCCGAGCGGGAATTGCTGCTGGCAGAGCTGCATCATCGGGTGAAGAACAACGCCCAGGCCACTACCTCCTTCCTCGGCCTGCAGGCGAGCCGCGCGACCAATCCGGAGGTGGCCGCCGCCCTCCGCGGCGCGGCGACGCGCGTGATGCTGGCGACGTTGGTGCAGGACCGCATGTTCCGCATCGCCGAGAATGCGGTGATCGACCTCGGCACGGAGCTGCTGGCCACCGCCCGCAGCGCGCTGGACGTGGCCGGCCGCTCGGGCATCACCCTCGCGGCGGAGGTGGAGCCGGGCCTGCTGCTGCCGGTCTCCCAGGCGACGCCGCTCGCCCTCATCGTCAACGAGTTGGTGGTGAACGCCGCCCGCCACGCCTTCCCCGAGCAGCAGATCGGCACCATCCGCCTCGCGCTGCGCCGGCCGGCGCCGGGCCTCGGCGAACTCGTGGTGGCGGATGACGGGATCGGCCTGCCGGAGGAGCAGCGCCGCAACACGCCGCAGGGCTGCCTCGGCCTCCATCTCGTCCCCCGCCTGGCGCGGCAGGCCCATGCCAGCCTGCGGATCGAGACCGATGGCGGCACCACGGCGACGCTGCGCTTCGCCTGCGGGTAACGCCTTCCCGAGCAGGCTCCTTCCCGCCATATAAAGGGCCGGATGGGAACATTGCCGGAACCTTTTGCCGCCTGGTTCGCGCGGCGGGGCTGGACGCCGCGGCCGCACCAGCTCGCCCTGCTGCGGGCGGCGGAGGCGGGCGAGTCCGCCCTGCTGGTCGCACCCACCGGCGGCGGCAAGACGCTGGCCGGCTTCCTGCCCAGCCTCGTCGACCTCGCCCGCAACCCGCGGTCGGGGCTGCATACCCTCTATGTCTCGCCGCTGAAGGCGCTGGCCGTCGACATCGCCCGCAACCTGACGGCGCCGGTCGAGGACATGGAGCTGCCCATCCGTATCGAGACGCGGACGGGCGACACGCCGCAGAACCGCCGCGCCCGCCAGCGCGCCGACCCGCCCAATCTTTTGCTGACCACGCCGGAGAGCCTCGCCCTGCTGCTCTCCCAGCCCGAGGCGGGGGAGTTCTTCGCCGGGCTCGGCGCCGTCATCGTCGACGAGATCCATGCGCTCGCCGGCACCAAGCGCGGCGACCAGCTTGCCCTCAGCCTCGCCCGGCTCGGCAGGCTGGCGCCGGGGGCGCGGCGGGTCGGCCTGTCGGCGACGGTCGCCTGGCCGGAGCCGCTGCGCGCCTTCCTCTCGCCTACCGGCGAGCCCGAGGGCGTGCGCCTCGTCCAGGTGCGCGGCGGCGCGGCGCCCGACCTCGCCATCACCCTGCCCGAAGGGCGCCTGCCCTGGGGCGGGCATATGGGCCTCGCCTCCATGCCGGAGGTCTATCGCCGCATCCAGGCGGCGCGGGTCACCATCGTCTTCGTCAACACGCGGGCGCAGGCGGAGCTCTGCTTCCAGGCGCTGTGGCGGCTGAACGAGGATGGCCTCTCGATCGCCCTCCATCATGGCAGCCTCACCGTCGAGCAGCGCCGCAAGGTGGAGGCGGCGATGGCGGCGGGGCGGCTGCGCGCGGTGGTGGCGACGGCCTCGCTCGACCTCGGCATCGACTGGGGCGACGTGGACCAGGTGATCCAGGTCGGCGCGCCGAAGGGCGTCGCCCGCCTCCTGCAGCGGGTCGGCCGCGCGAACCACCGGATGGACGAACCCTCCCGCGCCATCCTCGTCCCCGCCAACCGCTTCGAGGTGATCGAGTGCACCGCGGCGCTGGAGGCCGTACGGCACGAGGAGCTGGATGGCGACCCGCCGCGCCCCGGCGGGCTCGACGTGCTGGCGCAGCACATCCTCGCCATGGCCTGCCACGCCCCCTTCCGACCGGACGACCTCTATCAGGAGGTCCGCTGCGCCGCGCCCTACACGGCCCTCACCCGCCGCGACTTCGACGACGTGCTCGGCTTCGTCGAGAATGGCGGCTACGCGCTCCGCGTCTATGACCGCTTCCGCAAGCTGTTCCGCGATGCCGAGGGCATGGTCCATGTGCGCGACCAGCATGTGGCGCGGCAGCTGCGGATGAATCTCGGCACCATCGTCGAGACGCCGCTGCTGAAGGTGCGGCTGCGCGGCGGCCCGGTGCTCGGCGAGGTGGAGGAGTGGTTCATCTCGACGCTCGTCGCCGGCGACTGCTTCATCTTCGCCGGCCAGACCCTGCGCTTCGAGGCGCTGGACGGCGTCAGCGCCGTCGTCTCCCGCGGCGGCGAGGGCGAGCCGCGCGTGCCCGCCTATGCCGGCTCCCGCATGCCCCTCACCA
This sequence comes from Belnapia sp., assembly GCF_059504005.1. NCBI lineage: Bacteria > Pseudomonadati > Pseudomonadota > Alphaproteobacteria > Acetobacterales > Roseomonadaceae > Belnapia > Belnapia sp. Next base: position 11,472 of record NZ_JCACHU010000170.1, read on the forward strand.
CCTGGCTGGCCGCGCGGGTGCGGGAGATCCTGCACGACCCGCGCAAGTGGCGCCTGCTGCCCGCGCCCGTGCAGGACTGGCTGAAGCTGCAGCGCCGCCAGAGCATGCTGCCGCCCAAGGACGGGTTGCTGATCGAGACCTTCCCGCGCGGCGGCCGCTGGTTCCTCGTCGCCTATTGCTTCGAGGGGCGGCTGGCGCATCAGACGCTCGGCATGCTCGTCACCAAGCGGATGGAGCGCGCCGGGTTCGGCCCGCTCGGCTACCTCGCCACCGACTATGTCCTCGCCGCCTGGTCCGCCTTCGAGCCGACCGGTGTGGAGCATCTCTTCGAGGAGGATATCCTCGGCGAGGAGCTGGAGGAGTGGATGGCGGAGAGCTCCATGCTCCGCCGCACCTTCCGCAACATCGCCACCATCGCCGGGCTGCTCGAGAAGAACCACCCGGGACAAGAGAAGCGCCCGCGCCAGATGACCATGAATGCCGACCTGATCTACGACGTGCTGCGCAAGCACGAGCCCGACCACATCCTGCTCCGCGCCACGCGGCAGGAGGCCGCCGGTGGCCTGACGGACGTCGCCCGCATCGGCCTGCTGCTGGCGCGCGCGCGGGGGCGCATCATCCACAAGCAGCTCAAGCGCGTTTCGCCGCTGGCCGTGCCGGCGCTGATCGAGGAGGGGCGCGAATGGGTCGCCGGCGGCGCCGAGGACGCGCTGCTCGCCGAGGCCGAGTCGCTGGTCGAGGAGGTGACCGATGGCGCCGAGCTCTTCTCCGGCCTTCTCGCCGATGTGACGGAGGGCGTCGCCATCCGCCCGCGCGACGTCGACAAGCCGCGCCACCGCGAGCGGCCGCGCTACAACCGCTTCATCCGCAACGCGCCGAAGAGCCTCGGCCGGGCATGAGCGCCGCGCCGATCCACCTGGGCGGCGAGCGGCTGATGCTCGACCCGGCCGGGGTGCTGCACTGGCCGGCCCGGCGCACGCTGGTCGTCGCCGACCTCCATCTGGAGAAGGGCAGCGCCTTCGCCGCCGCCGGCCGCTTCCTCCCCCCCTATGACACGCGGGAGACGCTGGCCCGCCTCTCCCTGCTGCTGCGGCGCTGGAAACCGGCGCGGATCATCGCCCTCGGCGATAGCTTCCATGACCGGCACGGCGCCAGCCGCCTGCCGCCGGCGGAGCTGGAGGCGCTGCAGCGCATGCTGGCCGGGCTCGAGATGCTCTGGGTCCTCGGCAACCACGACCCGGAGCCGCCCGAGGGCCTTCCCGGCCAAGCGGCGGCGGAAGTGCGCGACGGGCCGCTCGTCTTCCGGCACCAGGCGCAGCCGCCCGCCTCCCGCTTCTCGGCGGCCGCGGGCGGCGAGGTCTCCGGCCATTTCCATCCGAAGGCGACCATGCAGACCCGAGCCGGCGGCATCACCCGCCCCTGCTTCGTCGCCGATGGCAGGCGCGTCGTGCTGCCCGCCTTCGGCGCCTATACCGGTGGGCTCGATGCGCGGGATCCGGCCATCGCCGGCCTCTTCCCGCGCGGGGCGAGGCTCTTCCTGCTGGGGCGGGAGCGGCTGTTCAGCATGGCCGCCGGGGCGGCAGCGGGATGAGGACTAGGCGTGTCGCGCTTTCGCCGCGGCTGCCTACATATCGGCGATGACCCGCCTCCCCCCTGCCCTTTTCTGGTTCCGACAGGACCTCCGCCTCGCCGACAACCCCGCCCTTGCCGCCGTGGCCGACAGGCCCGTGCTGCCCGTCTATGTGCTGGACGACGACGCGGCCGGCCGGTGGGCTCCGGGCGGGGCGGCGCGCTGGTGGCTGCACCACTCCCTCGCGGCGCTGGCCGAGGCGCTGGCGGCGCGCGGGGCGCCGCTGCTGCTGGCGCGCGGCCGGGCGGAGATCGTCATCCCGGCCCTGGCGGAGGAGATCGGCGCCGGCGAGGTCCTGGCCGGCCGTCTCTACGAGCCCTGGGCCCGCGAGCGCGACGCCCGCGTCGCCGAGGCGCTCCGGGCCGGCGGCCGCAGCCTCCGCCTCCTGACATCGACCCTGCTGCGCGAGCCGCCCGAGGTGATGAGCGGCAGCGGCAAGCCCTATACGGTCTACGGCCCCTTCGCCAAGTCGATGGCCGCCCGCAGCGAGCCGCAGCCGCCCCTGCCCGCCCCCGATCGCCTGCACCCGGTTGAGGGCGCGCCGCAAGGCGACCGCCTCGCCGACTGGACCCTGCTGCCGCAGCCCCCCATCCCCGACTGGGCCACCGAGTTCGGCACCGTCTGGACTCCGGGCGAGGCCGGGGCCGCGGCGCGCCTCGCCCGCTTCCTCGCCGGGCCCGTCCGCGACTATGCGGTGAACCGCAACCTGCCGGGCGTCGAGGGCTCCTCCATCCTCTCCCCGCATCTGCGTTGGGGCGAGGTCTCGCCGCGCCAGGTCTGGCATGCGGTGCGAGAGGCCATCCCCGGCGACCTCGACGCCGCCTGGCCCTTCCTGTCCGAGATCCTCTGGCGGGAATTCTCCTACCACCTGCTCTGGCACCGGCCGGACATGCCGGAGTCGGCGCTGCGCGAGCGCTTCGCCCCCTTCCCCTTCGCGCCCGACGCGGCGCTGCTGCGCGCCTGGCAGCGCGGCCGCACCGGCTACCCCATCGTCGATGCCGGCATGCGCCAGCTCTGGCGGCATGGCTGGATGCACAACCGCGTCCGAATGATCACCGCCTCGCTGCTGGTGAAGCAGCTGCTCCAGCCCTGGCAGGCCGGCTCCGCCTGGTTCTGGGACACGCTGGTGGATGCCGACCTCGCCTCCAACAGCGCCTCCTGGCAATGGATCGCCGGCAGCGGGACGGATGCCTCGCCCTATTTCCGCGTCTTCAACCCGGTGCTGCAGGGCGAGAAATTCGATCCCGAGGGCGCCTATGTCCGCCGCTTCGTGCCGGAGCTGGCGCGGCTGCCCGACCGCTGGATCCACCAGCCCTGGGCGGCGCCGGAGGCGGTGTTGCAGAAGGCCGGGCTCGTGATCGGCCGCGACTACCCCGCGCCCGTGGTGCTGCCCGAGGATGGCCGCCGCCGCGCCCTCGACGCCTTCGCCCGCCTCCGCGCCGGCCCGGAGGCGGATGCGTGACCGCGGCGGCCCAGGCCGACCTCGCCGCCCGCGGCTTCCGGGGCCTGCGCATCGTCGGCGACGTGCATGGCGATGCGGCGGCCTTCGAGCATGCGGTGGCGGGGGCGGAGGCGGAGCGGCTCTTCATCCTCCAGCTCGGCGACCTCACCGACCACGGGCCCGACAGCTCGGCCGTGCTGCGGCGGATGTTCGGCCTGCTCGATGCCGGGCGCGGCCGCTTCCTCCTCGGCAACCACGACCACAAGCTGCGCCGGGCGCTGGTCGGGCAGCGGGTGCGGATGGCCGCCGAAGGCCTCGGCCGGACGCTGGCGCAGCTCGCCGAGGCGCCGGATGGGGAGGCGCTGAAGCTGCGCGCCATTGCAGAGATCGCCGCGGCCCCGGCCTGGCTCCGGCTCGGCCAGTCGCTCTTCGTCCATGCCGGCTGGCACCCGCGCATGCTGCGCGAGCCCTCCCCGCCCGATGCCGGCACCCGCAAGCCGGACCCGATGCTCTCACGGGCCCTCTTCGGCCAGGTGACGGGGCGGATGATGGCCGATGGCTATCCCGAGCGCCTGCACGACTGGGTGGACCGCATCCCTGCCGGCTACACCCTCTATTGCGGGCATGAGCGGCGCTCGACCGACGGCCGCCCCTATATCCAGCCGGGCGAGGCTGGGGGCCGGGCCATCTTCCTCGACACCGGCGCCGGCAAGGGTGGCCACCTCTCCTGGATCGACCTAGTGTTCTGACCGAGACAGAGGTTTCCCTATCCGGTTGGGATGTGCGATCCG
>NZ_JCACHU010000171.1:0-15275 GCF_059504005.1 Belnapia sp.
TGGCGCGACTGTTCGCCGACCTGATCCCGCCGATCCGATGTCCACACTGCCGGCGGAAGCTTAGGCCGCCGCCTGACTTCAGACTGCCCAGGTAGTGCTAGTAGCCATTCGCCCGCGCCGCAGAGTTTCATGCCGGTGCTGTTGACCAGCAGGTTGTGCAGTGCCACGGCGAAGTTGCAGGTCGCGGCCGAGGTGGCCAGCCCGGCGATGGCTGGCTCAAGGAAGAGGCCGAAGCATTGCCGCAGACCCATGGAGACGGCAAGGAGGGCTGCGGAGACGATGACGATTCGCCCGAGATGGCGGGAGGGCGCGGCTTTAGGCATCGGCCGCGACCAACTTCTTGCTCATGTAGACGGCCGTACCGTTCAGGAACGGCGTCTCGCTGTCCACGCGGTAGCCAAGCCGCTTGTACAGAGCGATGTTCCGGACGAAGGCGCCATTCGTCACCAGCCGCACCTCGGTCACGCCGTGGTCGCGGGCGAGGGTCTCGGCGTGTGCCATCAGGCGCGACCCCTAGCCCTGGCCCTGCCGCGCAGCGCTGACGGCGACGTTCACCACGGTGAGGGTGTCTGACCCCAGCGACGTCTGGATCAGTCCGACGAGCTTGCCGTCGCTGAACAGCGGGTCGAAGCGGTCGCTCTGGAGCGCCGAGGCGTAGTCCACGGTCATGGGCAGGGGTTCGCGGCCGATGACCGCCACCCAGGCGCTGTAGGCTTCGCGCGTCAGTGCCGTGATCGCCTCAGTATCCGGATGACCGGCCTGACGTATCGTCAGTGCTGGTGGGTCCGAGGAGTTCTCAGGATCGGGCGATCGCGGCATGGCATGGCTTTCGTTTCTACGGGCCAGCCTAGGGTGGCCGGGCAAGCGTTGGCAGGTGAGAAACGTTCATCGGGCAGGAGCCGAACTCATTGGGCTGTGGTGCGGGCGAGAATGAGACTTCGCCCATGACGCTCAACACCAGCACCGCCATCGGATCGGGGAAGCGCCATGGAGCATGGTGACTTCGGTATCGCGCTTTTCCTGCTGGCACCTCGCCGCCGTGAGTGGGAGGGAATCGGTGACGAGCCTGTGCCAGCACGAAAGCCACGGCGCAGACGGTTGAGACGCGGCCTGCTCTGGCTGTGGTTGACCCTTCGACCTGGCCGGCGCGGCACGCGGCTCCCCGAAAGGCTGAGCGCCCAAGAAAGGCGCGACTTGGGGCTGGATCGCTAGGCGGGGATGAAGCCGGGCGCCTGTTGGCGCTGGGACCGGCTCCGGTGAGCCGCCCGGGATCCACGCGAGACAACGGAGACGACGGATGCGATTGTACTATGCGCCAGGAACCTGCGCCCTGGCGGTGATCATCGTTTTGGAGGAGATCGGGGCATCCTACGAGCTCCGTTCGGTGGATTTCGCCGCCGCTGAGCAGCAGACACCTGAGTTCCGCGCGCTCAACCCGCAGGGCCGGGTCCCGGTGCTAGTGACCGAGCAAGGTTGCCTGACCGAGACGCCGGCGCTGCTGGTGTATCTCGCTCAGCGCTTTCCGGCTGCCTGGCTCATACCCCAAGGGGACACCTTCGCCTTCGCGCAGCTGCAGGCCTTCAATGCCTATCTGTGTTCGACGGTACATGTCGCCCACGCCCACCGGATGCGCGGCCATCGCTGGGCGGACGACCCAGCCGCGATCGAGGCGATGCGGCGAAAGGTCCCGGAATCCGTCGGTGCTTGCTTCGACCTGATCGAGCGGCACCTCCTCGGGAGTCCCTGGGCCATGGGAGCCGCCTACTCGGTCGCGGATGCCTACCTGTACACCCTAGCGTCCTGGCTCGAGGCGGATGGGGTCGACGTCGAGCGTTGTCCAAGGGTGCTCGAGCACCGGCGCAGGATGGCCGAGCGCCCGGCCGTGCGGCGGGCCCGCGACCGCGAGGCGGGCGGCGGCAAGATGGTGCAGCCGCGATGAGCCGCTTTCCCCTGCGCCGTCAGGACAAGACGATGGAGCTTGCCGAGGCTGAAGCTCTGCTCGCCCGCATGCCCACCGTTACTTTGCGCTCTGTCGGCAGCGTTGGTGATAGCTATGACAATGCGCTGGCCGAGACGATCAATGGCCTGTTCAAAACCAAGGTGATCCGCCGCCGCGGCCCCTGGCGCAATCTGGAGGCCGTCGAATTCGACACCTTGGAGCGGGTCGACTGCTTAAACAACCGGCGCCTCCTCGAGCCGACCGGTAACATGCCGCCTGCCGAGGCTGAGGCGCGCTACTATGCCGCACGGGCCCATCGCGAGGATGACCCCATGCCCGATCACGTCGCTGCCAACCTGCCCGCGCGCGACCTCGACGAAACGGCCGCTTTCTATGCCTGGCTTGGCTTCGGGGTGGAGTACAGGAGCGCTGACTGGATGGTCCTGCGCCGGGACGCCCTGGAGCTGGAGTTCTTCCTGCACCCAGACCTCGAACCGGCGTCGTCGTGGCACAACGCCTCCGTCTGGGTCGCCGACCTCGACGCGCTACATCGCGCCTGGGCCGCGGGGGAGCTGCCGCCTGAGGGCGCCCCGCGCCTGACCGAGCCCGCGTACCTGCCGTCAGGCTACCGCATGTTCGCGCTCGTCGATCCGAACGGAAGTCTTCTGCGCTGCCTCCAGCTGCGTAGCCCGGCCCGTTAGGCCGCCGGTGTCAGGTGCCGCGCCGCCCCAGCGGGGGCTGGCTGAAGGCACCGATCCCGTTCGCAAACGCGCGGCATCTCCACTGGCCACCCCACGTGCTCCTCCGGGTCCTCCGCATCGGGGCAAAAGCGGCGGCTCACTAGCGGGTACCAAGCGTCAGATTTCATCCACTAGTTCTCCTCACCTCCCGTGAGCCTCACTCACGCCGCACGACCCAAACCTGGCGGGACACCAGGAAATTCCTGCCCTCCGCCCCCGCTCGGCACCGCGCCAACCCGGCTGGATGCCCACGCAGTCGCCCCCTAGTCTCGACCGCGCCCTACAGCCAGAGACCCGATGATCCTACTTGGCCCATACGACTCGCCCTTCGTCCGGCGCGTTGCCGTCGTCCTCAACCTTCTTGGGCTCGGCTACGAGCACCGCCCCTGGTCGGCCTTCGGCGACGCGGATCGCCTCGCCGCTTCCAACCCGCTCCGGCGGGTGCCGGTGCTCCTGCTCGAGGACGGGGAAGCGCTGATCGACAGCGCCGCCATCCTCGATCACCTGGACGAGGTGGCGGGTGAGGCCCGTCTGATCGCGCGCGCTGGGCCAGAGCGGCGGGCCATGCTGCGCATCTGCGCGCTCAGCACCGGCCTTTGCGACAAGATGGTCGCCCTCTTTTATGAGCGCTTCCTGCATGAGCAGGCCTCGGAAGCCGTGGTCGCCCGCACGGTCCAGCAGATCGAGGACACGCTCAAGGCGCTCGAGACCGCTCGCGCCGCCTGCCCGACACCCTTCTGGTTCGGTGGGACGCCCGGCCACCCCGACATCGCAGTCGCCTGCGCGCTGCGCTTCCTGGCCGATGCACATCCGCAGCTCGATGCGCCCGCGCGCCGGCCGCGCCTCGCCGCCCTGTCCGCGGCCTGCGAGGCCATGCCTGCCTTCTCCTCGGTCGTGCAGCCCTTCCAGGCGCCGCGCGTCGCAATGCGGCGCGGTGGCGCGACCGGTCCCGATGAGCGACAGCGCTGATCCAGCCGGGACCGTGGCCGTGCCCGCAGCCGCCGTCCCGCAGCGCCTCAGCCGCTGGCTGGTCGGGCTGCTCGCCACGGCTTGCGGCCTCTCCGTCGCCTGCATCACCTTCGCCGAGCCGCTGCTCGACAGCATCGCCGATGCCTTCGGCATCAGCCATGCGGCGGCGGGCACCATCACCACCGTGACGCAGCTCGGCTACGGGCTGGGCCTGCTCCTCCTGGTCCCGCTCGGCGACCTCCTGGACCGGCGGAGGCTGGTCGTCGCGCATACGCTGCTGGCCTCCGCCGCGCTGCTCTGCGTCGCGTCGGCGCGGACCGCCACCGTCGCCTTCGCGGCCTTCGCTGCGGTCGGCCTCCTCGCCGTCGTGACCCAGATCCTCGTGGCGCATGCGGCCCTCCTAGCTGCGCCGGCGGAGCGGGGGCGGGTGGTCGGCCTCGTCACCAGCGGGGTCATCTCCGGCATCCTGCTGGCGCGCGCCATCGCGGGCAGCCTCGCGGACCTGTTCGGCTGGCGCGCCGTCTACCTCGTCGCAAGCGGCGCCATGCTCGTTGTCGCGTTGTTGATGTTCTACTTCGTGCCAGCAGGGCCGCGGCCGGGGCGGGCGCTGACCTACGGGCAGCTCTTGCGCTCGCTTGCGACCCTCTTCGCCGAAGTGCCGGTCCTGCGCGTCCGCGCCGCGCTCGCCGCGCTCATCTTCGCGGCCAACACGCTTCTCTGGACGCCGCTCGTCCTGCCGCTCATGCGGGATCCCTTCGCGTTGTCGCGTACGCAGGTCGGGCTGTTCGGCCTCGCGGGTGCGGCCGGGGCGATCGGCGCGGCGCTCGCCGGCCGGCTTGCTGACAGCGGCCGTGTGCAGCAGACGACGGCGGCGGGGCTGGTACTCATGCTCCTCGCCTGGATCCCGGTCGCCGCGATGTACGCGTCGCTGGCCCTCCTGGCGCTCGGCGCCCTCGCCATCTCCTTCGGCCTGCAGGCCGTGCATGTGGCGAACCAGAGCCTGATCTACGCGACGCGGCCGGAGGCCCGCAGCCGCCTCGTCGCGGGCTACATGATCTTCTACTCCGCCGGCAGCGCCTTGGGCGCCGCGGCCTCCACGCTGATCTACGCAGGCGGGGGATGGGCCGGCGTCTGCCTCGCGGGCGCCGCGACCAGCGCTGCCGCCCTCGTCCTCTGGTGGGTCACGCGGCACGTACCGGCCGAGGCGCCGCTCCCGCGCGCCTGACCGCGGCGCGCCCTCAGCCCTCGAGCTGCTCGCGCAGCCAGGCAGCGAAGAGCCGCCCCTCGCGCTGCCGCAGCAGGCCGGGACGGGTGACGAGCCAATAGGCAGTGCCGCCCTGCACAGGCGCGTCAAGCGCACGCACACGGCCCGCCGCGATGTCGTCCGCGCAGACGGGAAGCCGCGCGAGCGCCAGGCCGAGGCCCTGCGCCGCAGCCTCCAGCGCCATCTGGACCGTGTCGAAGCGCAGCCCGCGCCCCGCGTCCAGCGACGACGCCTCCTCCCGTAGCGCGGCCCAGGCCCGCCAATCTTCCCCCGCCGCCGTGACATGAATAAGAGGCAGTTGCGTGAGCGCCTCGGCGAGCGTCAGCCGGCAGTCGGGAGCCGCCACGGGGAGGAGGCATACGGGCGCCAGGCGGTGCCACTCCGCCGGCCCGGCCGGCGCCGCCGCCATGCGGATCGCGAAATCGAAGCGCCCGTTACCCAGCTCGACATGCTCGCGCTCGGTGGAGATGGCGAGGTCAAGCCCCGGGTGCCGCCGGCGCAGTCCGGGCAGCCGCGGCAGGAGCCAACCCGTGGCGAAGGTGGGGGCGACGCTACCCGTCAGCCGGCGGCCCGAGCGCGGCTGCGTCAGTGCCTCGACGCAGCGGGACAGGCCCTCGAAGGCGCGCGTCGCCTCCTGCAGTAGCATCTCACCCGCCGGGGTGAGGCGCATGCCTCGCTGGTCGCGGTGGAACAGCGGCACGCCGAGCGCGTCCTCTAGGGCCCGAACGCCATGGCTGACCGCGCTCGGCGTCACGCCAAGCTCCGCCGCCGCGGCCGTGAAACCGCCGCAGCGACCGGCCGCCTCGAAAACCCGCAACCCCGACAAGGGGGGCAGCCTGTGCGCCATGAGCCGATGACCTCCGCCCCATTCCAGGGCGAAGCCGGCCGCGCCGCTACAGACAGATAAGCATGGCTGACATGATTCGGCGTCGCCCTGCGCTTATCGTCCAACAAACCGGGGCAGCCGCTTCTCGACGAAGGCCGCCACGCCCTCGATGGCGTCTCGTGTTGGCACGATCGATGCGAAGGAGGCCTCCTCGATGGCGAGGCCGCTTTCGATCGTCGCATCCTGGCCGCGGTGGATGGCGGAGAGCGCCGCAGCGACGGTGAGCGGCGGCTTCGCGGCGATGTCCTGCGCGATCCCGAGCGCCACCGCCATCAGCGTCCCGTCCGGCACCACCCTATTGACCAGGCCAAGGTGGCGCGCCTCCTCCGCGCCGAAGTGGCGGCCGGTCAGGATCAATTCCGTCGCCGCCTTGCGGCCGACGTTACGCGGCAGGCGCTGGGTGCCGCCGAAGGTCGGAATGATGCCGATGTCGATCTCCGCTTTCGAGAAGACGGCGGAGGCCGCGGCGACCGCGATATGGGTTGCCTCCACCAACTCGCAGCCGCCGCCGAAGGCGAGGCCGTTCACCGCGGCGATGACAGGCTTCGGGAAGGTCTCGATCCGCGCGGTCAGGCGCTGGCCCGGGCGCAGGAAATGCGCGACGGCTTCCCGCGGGCCCGTGCGCATATGCGGCAGGAAGCCCTTGATGTCGGCGCCGGCGCTGAAGGCCCGGCCGCTGCCCGTCACCACCACGGCCCGGACGTGCTCCTCCAGCTCGAGCGTGTCGAGCGCGTCGAGGAGCTGGCCAATCAGCGCGTTGCTCAGGGCGTTGAGCGCCTCAGGCCGCGACAGCGTCAGCACCGCGACATGGCCCTCGAAGGTGATGGAAAGCGGGGCATCCCCGCGGGTCGGAACCGGTGTCACGCGATCCTCCTGGTGGTTGGGGCGGGTCGCATGCTTCAACCCCGCCAAAACGGCTTTCTCGCTTCCCGCCAGGCCTCGCTGCGCGAGATGCCGAGGTCGCGCAGCGCCCGGTCCGAGAGCTCGGAAAGCTGCTCGCTCTCCTTCGCCCGGCGCCGCCAGAGGCGCAGCGTGGCGAGGAGGCGCTCTAGGCGTCCGGTGGCGCGCCGCTGCGCGACGCCGGGCAGCGGGCGGTCGCAGGGCGCAGGCGCCTCCTGTTGAACGTCGGTCGCGGAAGCAGTGGCCGGGGTCGTCATGGGGCGATGGTCACGGCTTCCGGCCGGTGCTGCGAGCGAGAATCCCTCACCGCGGCTGAAGGGGTTTCACAGCACGGGAGCGGCGCGCGGCGACCGCGCGGTGGTGACCGCGGCTCATGACCCGTGCGCCGTTCTCGCTCGCGCCGGCCCGCGCCGCCGCGCAGCCTGCCAGCGCACCCTGCGACGAGGGGAGGAGACGCCATGACCACCAAGCTGGACCGCGCCGAGATGATCCGGCATGCGGAGGAGTGGATCGCGGCCTGGAACCGCCGCGACCTGCGCTCCGTGCTCGACGCCTTCCACCCGGGCGCCACCTTCCGGAGCCCGCGCGCCATCCCGCTCACCGGCTCGCCGATCGTTGAGGGAAAGCCGGCAATGGAGCGCTACTGGCGCGCCGGACTGGCGCGGCTTCACACGCTGGAGTTCACGCTGCTCGGCACGGTCTGCGACGTGGAGGCGCAGGCGATGCTCGTGCACTACGTCGCCAATCTCAACGGCACGGCGCTGCGGGCCAGCGAGCTCTTCCGCTTCGAGGGCGCGCTGAAGGTCTACGCCGAGGCCCTCTACGGCGATGCCACGGGGCACGCTGTCGCCCGGGAAGTGGCGACGGCATGACGGGGCTGCCGCGGGCCGAGCTGCTGTCCCTCCTCGCCTTCGCCGCTGTCTCGACCGCCACACCAGGCGGTGCCAACTTCCTCGCGGCCAGCGCGGGCGCGCGTTTTGGCCTGGTGCGGAGCCTGCCGCTGCTCCTCGGCCTCTCGCTCGGGCTCGCGGCGCTGGCCGCTGCGGCCGGGATCGGGCTCGGCGCGCTGCTCGATGCGGCGCCGGCGCTGCGGCTCGCCCTGCGCGGCGCGGGCTCTATCTACCTCCTCTGGCTCGCCTGGCGCATCGCCAGGGCGGGGCGGCCGGAGGTGGGCAGCCGGGACGGCGCCATGCCGCCCGGCTTCCTCGCAGCCCTGGCGCTGCTCTGGCTGAACCCGAAGGCCTGGACGATCGCGGTCGGGGCCTCTGCCGCCCATGCGGGACTAGACCCGGACCCGATGCGCCTCGCGGCGCTTCTGGCGCTCGTCTTCGGCGGGGCCGCGGCGATCTCCCTCTGGGCCTGGTGTGCCTTTGGTCAGCTCCTCGCGCGCTCGCTCCGCACGGAGGCGCAGTGGCGAGCCGCGAACCTCCTCCTCGGCGCGGCCCTCGCCGCCTGCGTGCTACCAATCTGGCTCTGACGCTGGACCGGCGCAGCGCTGGCGCTCAGGGCTCGTGGAGCGGAGGTGACCACAATGGAGCTCACACTCGGACGGTTCGTCCTTTCGTCCCACACTGTCCCGGGGCAGCCGCCCGCTGCCTACCGGACCGGCCAGCGCGTACACCCAGCGGCCCAGGGCGACCGCGACTTCCGCCCTCACCATGCCGGGTTGGCACTCTCGGCAGGGCTGCACCGATGACCCTCCGTGTGCTCGGCAAGGCCACCTCGATCAACGTCCGCAAGGTCCTCTGGACCTGCGAAGAGGCCGGGCGTGCCTATACGCGCGAGGACTGGGGAAGCGGCTTTGCCTCCACGCTCGCCCCGGACTTCCTCGCGCTGAACCCGAACGGGCTCGTGCCCGTGATCGTGGATGGTGACCTCGTGCTGTGGGAAAGCAACACGATCTGCCGCTATCTCGCGGGCGTCATCGGCGTCGAGGGGCTGCTGCCCCGCCATCCCGCCGCCCGGGCGCGGGCGGAGCAGTGGATGGACTGGCAGGCGATGGAGCTGAACGCGGCCTGGCGCGGCGCCTTCATGCATCTCGTGCGCGGCCAGCCGGCGCAACTCAGCGCGGCGGAGCTGGCCGGGATGGTGGAGGGGTGGAATGCTAAGATGGCGCTGCTCGACCGGCATCTCGCACAGGGCGGCCCCTATGTCGCGGGCGCCGACTTCACCCTCGCCGATATCGTGCTAGGCCTGTCCACGAATCGCTGGCTGATGACGCCCATGGCACGGCCGGACCTGCCCTCGGTCGCCGTCTGGTACGACCGCCTCCGGGCACGCCCGGCTTTCCATCGGCATGGCTGCAACGGGATCCCGTGACCGCCCAGCGCGCGATGAACGCGTCTCGCAGCCGTTGAGAAGAACTCGGTTCCTGGCCGCAGGGACGTAATCGAAAGTGGCGCAGCACAGCACGGGGAGCGGGCGCCGGTGATGAATGAGAGACAAGGCCTTTGGCGAATTGTGCTGGTCGCGTCCGCTGTCATGGCCGTGTCCATGGGGCTGCGGCAGTGCTTCGGCCTATTCATGGCGCCCAGCATTGCGACGCTGGGCACCTCGGCCGCGGTATTCGGCTTTGCGGTCGCGCTGCACAACCTCATCTGGGGCCTGGCGCAGCCCTTTGTGGGAGCGCTGGGCGACCGCTACGGCGCACGCCCGGTGCTGATTGGGTGCGGGCTGCTCTACACCGTGGGGTTGCTGCTCTTCGCGCTCTCGGGCAGCCCCTTCGTCGCGCTCAATGTAGGGATTGGCCTACTCACCGGGCTCGGGATCGCAGGCACCGGTTTCGGAGTCTTGCTCGGCGCCGTGTCGCGCGCGGCGCCGCCAGAGCGTCGGGGGATGCTGGTCGGGCTCGTGTCCGGCGCCGGCTCCATGGGCGTGCTGGTCCTCGCGCCACTCGGCGAGGGGTTGATCACCAGGGCAGGCTGGAAGGAGGCAGCGCTCGCCTTTGCGGGGATCTGTGGGGTGATGGTCGCCCTCTCCCTTCTTCTGAGCCGTGGGCCGGTGCAGCACCCGGCGAAATCCGAAGCGCCCGAGGCTTGGGCTGCCGTGCGGGCAGCCATGGCCCATCCCGGCTTCGTGGCGATGTCGGTGGCGTTCTTCGCCTGCGGCTTCCAGCTGATGTTCATTACGACGCATCTGCCGCGCTTCCTCGGTCTGTGCGGGCTCGCACCCTCGGTGGGCGCCGCGGCGCTCGCAGTGATCGGCGTCTGCAACGCCATCGGCTCCTACGTCTTCGGCCTGCTGGGACAGCGCTACAGCCCGAAGAGGTTGCTGGCCGGCATCTATGCGGCGCGGACGGCGGCCATCCTGCTCTATCTTGCGACACCGGTCTCCGAAGCCACCACGTTGCTCTTCGCGGCCGTGATGGGCGCGACCTGGCTGGGGGTGGTGCCGCTGGTGTCAGCGCTGATCGGCCGGCTCTTCGGCCTCGGGAACTTCAGCCTGCTCTTCGGTCTCGCCTTCGTGTGCCACCAGATCGGCGGCTTCGCGGGTGCCTGGATGGGCGGCATCGTGCTGGACGCGACAGGGATTTACGATGCGGCTTGGTGGACGCTCGTCGGCATCGGCGCCGCGGCCGCCCTGCTGCAATGGCCCATGGACGACCGGCCGCGCGTCGCCGACGGTTCCATACGTGAGGCCGCGGCATGACGATTTCGCTGCTCGCCGAGGGCCCCGCCGTGCCGGTCGAGCGGATCGCTGCCTTCTCGGCTGCCGGGGCTGGCGGCAACCCCGCGGGGGTCATGCTGCTCGAGGTGCTGCCCTCGGCCGCCACCATGCAGGCGGTGGCCGCGCGTGTCGGATACTCCGAAACCGCCTTCGCCGCGCCCGAGGGCGAGGGCTGGCGGGTCCGTTACTTCGCGCCCGAGGCGGAGGTGGACTTCTGCGGCCATGCGACCATCGCGCTCGGCGCGGCGCTGGTCGCACGCCGCGGTGGTTGCGTCTTCCACCTGCGCCTCAACCACGCCTCCATCACGGTCGAGGGCTGGGAAGAGGCCGACGGGATGGCGGCCGCCCTCGTGTCGCCGCCCGCCACGAGCCGGCCTGCCCCTCCAGATCTGGTCCGGGACGCGCTTCACCTGTTCTCGCTCACGGCTGGGGACATCGACGAGCGGATCCCCCCTGCCATCACGCACGCCGGTGCCCCACATCTCCTCCTCGCGCTACGGGACCGGGCGCAGCTCGCGGCGCTGGCCTACGATTTCGAGGCCGGGCGCGCGCTCGCGCTGCGCGAGTCGATCTGCACCTTCAACATCGTAAACGCGGAGGACAGCGGCCGCTTCCACGCCCGCAATCTCTTCCCGTATGGCGGCGTGTATGAGGATCCCGCGACGGGCGCCGCCGCGGCGGCGTTGGGTAGCTATCTGCGTCGCCTGGCCTGGCCGCATGGCGGCTCCATTGAGGTAAGGCAGGGGGAGGACATGGGTCAGCCCTCGCTGCTGCGCGTCGAGATCGACGCGAACCCGGCGGCGGGGCTGCGTGTCTCCGGGCAGGTGCGCTGGATCGTTGAGGGGGCCGCGCTATGAGCGATACACAGGCCAACGCGGGGCCGGCGGAGCGGACGGAGGTCGCGGTGAATACCCTCGGAAGGAGCGTCCTGTGCCAGCCTATGTGCATGTAAACCTGCGGATCCTCGACGCGGCCCGGCAGGCTGCCCTCGCGCCGCGCTTCCGCGAAGCGCTAGAGCGGGCAGGCGGCCGCGTCCACCACTTCGGCCCGGTGACCGATGTGCTGGAAGGCAAGGCAATGCCGCTGCCGCTCGCGGGCCTCTTCGAATTCCCGAGCCGCGAGGCTGCCCTCGCCTTCTACCGGTCGGACGCCTATGCGCCCATCCGCGAGGAGCGCAGCCTGGCGCAGGAGGCGCGGATGTACGTCGTGGACGTCGCCTAGCGGTCTGGCCCGCGGCCCATGCCGCGCCGGTCGAGGACCAGCAGGCTGCCGGC
Source organism: Belnapia sp. (assembly GCF_059504005.1). Lineage (NCBI taxonomy): Bacteria > Pseudomonadati > Pseudomonadota > Alphaproteobacteria > Acetobacterales > Roseomonadaceae > Belnapia > Belnapia sp. Next base: position 11,639 of record NZ_JCACHU010000171.1, read on the forward strand.
CACCAGCAGGCCGAGGCCGAGGGCGACCGGTGCCGTCGGACGTTCGGACAGGAGCGGCATTGCCGCCAGCGCCGTCGCCGACGGCACCATCGCCGTTGCGACTGAAGCGCCGATCGCGCCGATCCTCGATACCGCCCAGGTATAGGCGGAGACCGAGATCGTGCCGACCAGCACGCCCTGGACGGCGACCTGGACAAGGATCGCGGACCAGGGCACGGCGTGCAGCCGCGACGCGCCGATGGTGGCGTAGAGCGGGAGGTAGGCGGCCGCCGACAGCAGGGAGACCGTCGCCGCCGCGCGGATGGGGTCCATGGCGAGGCGCGCTGCCAGCATGCCGAAGGCCGACCAGGTCGCCGAGGCCGCCAGCAGAAGCGCGCAGCCGAGGATGGCTGGCCAGCCCGCCCCGCGCAGGCCGTCCCAGGCCACCAGCGACAGGGCGAGGACGACGAGGCATGCGCCGGCAACCCGGCGCCGATCCGCCTTGGTCCGGCCGAGCGCGAGCCCGATGAGGAAGGTGCAGAACGGCAGTGCCCCGTGCAGCAGCGCACCAGCGCGCGATGCGGGCACCAGCATCAGCCCGGCGAAGGCCAGGGTGGCGAAGCCGAGCCCGCCGGTGAGTGCCAGCTTCGCGGCGTCGGCCGTGAACAGCCTGGGACCCCCGCGGCGGAGAGCGGCCGGCAGCAGCAGCGCGCCGCTGGTGGCGAAGCGGATCGCCAGCAAATCCTGCGGCCCGAACGCCGATGCATAGGCGAGGCGGGAGGCGAGCGTGAAGCTCGCCAGGATGGCGATGACGGCAGCGCCGGCCGCGAGGTCGAGCACGGTGGTCCGCCGCGCGGGACGCGCTGCCTCTTTGGTCGGCACGGGGTTCCCTGTCCCCGTCAGGCTGGCGCGGAGTCGATGTGGTAGCCCTTCGAGGTGATCATCCAGCGTCCGTCAACGCGATGCCAGGTGAGGTAGTCCACGAAATTCGTGTCGATGATCCGCACGCGGACCTTGGTGAAGGCCATGGTCTCGGAGGCGAAGTCCATCATCAGGATCGCGTCCTTCCGCACTGCGCCGACGGATTTCGGCGACCGGCGCTGCCGCAGGACGTCCTGGTACTCCGCCGCGGGCCAGCAGAGGAAGCGTCCATCGCGGTAGCCATGCAGCTGGACGGTCGGGCTGAAGGCGGAGCCAAAAACCGACACGTCGCAACTATACATCAGGTCGAAGTAGCGCTGCACTGCCTCGACGAGTTCCGCGGCGCGCGCATCGGCGGGCGGCGCGGCGCGGCTCGGGGATTGGTTTGCTGCACTTGCGCTCATGGAACTCTCCATCTCATTGTCAGTCAGGTCCGCGGCGACCAGCCGGTGAGGGCTGGCAGGGCCACGCATCTCGGGGGCCACCCAGGTTTCGGCGCATCACGCCGTCCACTCCGCCGCATGGGCTCCGAGCTTGGTCGCGGGACGGTCCCAGGCGATGCGAACGCCCGCGATCCCGACTGGCGGGCGGAGGCGGCGCGCGGGGCCCCAGGCGGTGGCCTCGATATCAAAGGCGAGATCGGCGGCGGTCGCGGGCGTCGGCGCCGCTGCGCCCGGCGGCTGCGCGAAGTCGGCGAGCAGCGCGGCAGTGCGCGCGAGGGAGGCGCGCGCCACGCAACCGCGCCCGGTCCGTCGGCGCTCCGTCAGACCGCGCAGGGCCGCGGCTGCCAGGATGTATCCCGTCGCGTGGTCGAGCGCCTGCACCGGCAGCGGCACCGGCCGGTCCGCGCTGGTGGCTTCCATGCCCGCGGCGGCGATACCGCAACTCATCTGGACCAGGCTGTCGAAGCCGCGCCGGCCCGCCCATGGCCCGGTCCAGCCATAGGCGTCGAGGCAGACATCGACGAGGCCAGGACGCACCTCGCGCCGCACGGCCTCGCCGAGGCCCGCACGCTCCAGCGCATCCGGCCGGTAGCCATGAACGAGGACGTCGGCGCGCCGAAGCAGCCGGATGAGCTGCGCGCAGCCCGTTGGCGAACGCAGGTCGAGCCGGGCGCAACGCTTGCCAAGCGTCACATCCGGGACGACGCCCGGCTCCTCCCATTGTGGCGGGTCGATGCGCAGCACCTCGGCGCCGAGCCCGGCGAGGAACCGGGTCGCGACCGGCCCGGCGAGCACGCGGGTGAGGTCGAGCACGCGGATGCCCCGGAGCGGCCTGGCGGGGTCATTCTGCGGCGGAACCTCCGTCGCCGCACCCCCCGCGCTCCAGCTCACCAGCGGCTCCGCCGCGACCGCGCGGCCCTGCGGATGTGCTGCCCAGGCCGTGAGGGACCGCATGGCGGCGGCGCAGCTGCCTTGCGCCACGATCGCGGCTTCCAACTCCTCGACGGCCCAATCCGCGACCCGCGCGGCGACCGCCGGGCGCTCCGGCACGGCCCCGAGCACGGCAAGGGCGGTGGCGCGGTGATGCGGCGCGTTGGTGTGCAGCCGGATCCAGCCATCGCGCCCAGCGTAGTCGCCCGCGACGGGGTCCCAGGGCGGCGGGACCGACCAGCCCTCCGGCCGGATGGAGGCGCTGAACCAGAGCGAGGCGAGACGGCGATCCACCTGGACGGCGGCGGGCGGCGGGCTGCCGGCACAGGCGTGTTCCGCCGCCGCGAGCGCAGCGGCCCCGACCGAAGCGGCGGCGAGGTCGCTCACGGCGAAGACGGAGGGCAGGCTGCCGGCGCCCTCGAACGCCGTCGCATCCAACGCGAGGGCCGGGCCGCGGAGGGAGGACCAGATGGTGGCAAGCATCTGCTGCGCTGGCGCCGCGGCGTCGGTGGGCGGCATGGAGGGTCCTCTGCGTTGGGGCTGATGGTGCGGGCGCGTTGCGCCGCTGCGTGGAGTGCTGCGAGAATTGTGAAGCCCTGTTCGGGGCAATGGGACAAGAGGGAGGCAAGGGAGGCAAGCGAGTCGTGCTCAAGGCATTTGAGGACAGCTTCCAGAGGTATTGCACTGGCTTGGCGCATTCGGTGGACGGGCGGTCGCGGGCCGGCAAGCGGGCGAGAACGACGAGCATTGGAGTTGTCCGAGCTTCGTTGCCGCTTCCGAGGCAATTTCATCTTCGCGCCGGGAGATACGCCCGTGCAGCGGCCGAATTCCAAGCCCGTTTCCCAAAAGGGTCCCGTCCGTCAACGTGGTGGAAAGAGCAGCTGGGCTTTGACGTGTTCCCCGCTTTCCTACCGCAGATAACTTGGACCCTTCTCGTTCTGGCCCGGGTTGGGACCGAGGTAGATCGAGCGCATGGAACCTTGGAGTGTCGTTTGCACGTGCGGCAAAGGCAGCGGGGGGCGCCGTAGATCCGGAGTACCGATCCTGCAGCAGGGAGTTCCCCACAGGGTGGCGGCTTTCTCACCCGGCGGGTTCCTCCCGTCCGATATTCCGCTTCACTTCGTCCCGGAGCAGAGCGAATGGTCGGTCGTGCGCCGCGGTGAACGCCGGCGCGCCGCCCCGACCGGCTCCTCGGTGGGGCTCTGGGCCGCTTTGTTGCAGCGGTCGGCGGCTTGGGCCGCTTCGGGTAGGATGAGGCTGGGGCGTGTCCCCCTTTACCCTCCAGGGGTCGGCCTCTTGCCTTTCAAAACGGTTGTGTTGCAAAGTTTGAGGCGGATTGCGAATAGCCCTGACAGGCTCCAGAT
>NZ_JCACHU010000172.1:0-15117 GCF_059504005.1 Belnapia sp.
CCACAATCCAACGGACCCGTCGCCAGCAAACCCAAACCCGACAGGCTGCTAGAGCAAATCTCGATCAGGTGGGGGCACCTGACGGAGTAATTTGCTCGATCAAACAACAAGCCAGAGCGGGTTCCGTGCGCCCATGCGAACGGAACCCGCTCTAACGTCCGAGATTGTGCAGCAGGGCGGGAAGCGCCAGCAGCACCGCCGCCAGGACGGAGACGAGGGAGATCGCCAGCAGCACGCCCATGCTGGCCGTGCCGGGATGGGAGGAGAGCGCCAGCGTGCCGAAGGCGCTCCCCGTCGTCAGTGCGCTGAACAGGATGGCGCGCGTCACCGCCGTCGGCAACAGGGCGCGCTCCCCGGCCCGCCAGGCGACGACGTAGTAGATGTCGAAGGCGACGCCGATGCCGAAGAGCAGCGGCAGGGCGATGATGTTGGCGAGGTTCAGCGCCGGGCCGAGGCTGGCGCAGATGGCGAGCGTCACCAGGCCCGCCAGCACCAGCGGCGCAAGCGCCAGCAGCGCCAGCCGCACGCTCCGCAGGGCGAGCAGGAGCAGCAGGCAGGTCCAGGCGAGGCCGATGGCGCCGGCCTGGAGGAAGGCCTCGCGGATCGTGGCCGAGGAGGCCTGGATGGAAACCGCCATGCCGGTCGCATCCGGCGCCACCCTCCGCACCGCATCGGCGAAGCGGCGCAGCGCGGCATTGTCGTCGGACAGGTTGCGCGGCCAGGCCTCGATGCGAGCTTGGCCGTCCGCCGCCACCCAGTCGCGGCGCAGCTCGGGCGGGATGGCGTCGAGCATCACCGGGCCGGCCTGCAGGACCTCGGCGAGCTGGGCGAGGGTGGCGGCGAGGCCGGGCAGCAGGGCGGCGGCCAGGCGGGCGCGGCCCTCGGGCGGCCCGGCGGCGAGCTGCGCGACGGAGCGGGCGAGGAGGCGGGCATCGGCCGCCGCGGGGCTCTCGCCCTGGGCGGCCCTGGCGAGGCCCGCGGCGAGGTCGCGCAGCGCGGCGGCGACGGCGGCATCCTCCGGCGGCGGCTGCACCTCGGGCGGGGCGAGGGTGGGGCCGAGCAGGTCGGCGGCGTCCTGGATCAGGGCGAGCTTCGCCGCCTGGTCCCCGGGGACGAAGCTCGCCAGCGTCATCACCCGCGCCACCTCGGGCAGCGCCTCGAGCCGGGCGGCGACGGGCTGCGCGGCGTCGAGCGAGGGGGCGAGGACGTTCAGCGTGTTGGGCGTCGTCTCGGCCGAGTGCATCAGGTCGAGGAAGGTCGCCACCGCCTCGGTCTGCGGGTCGCGCAGGTGGAGCGGGTTGAAGTCGAAGCCCAGGCGCGGGAGCGTCGCCGCGGCGGCGAGGGCCAGGACGGCGAGCAGCGCCACCGTCCAGCGGCGGGCCAGCACGCGCTCCAGCGGGGCGAGGGCGGCCCAGCCGATCTCCTCCGGCTCGCCCGGCGGCGAGAGCAGGCGGAGCAGGGCGGGGAGCAGGGTGAGGGAGAGGAAGGCGGCGACCAGCATCCCGAAGCCGGCGATGGCGCCGAGCTCCGAGACGCCGCGGTAGTCGGTCGGCAGGAAGGCGAGGAAGCCGCCGGCGATGGCCATGGCCGCGAGCAGGATGCCGGGGCCGGCCACTGCGCCGGCGGCGGCGATGGCGGCGGGCAGGCCCCCGGCCTCGTGGCGCTGCTCGCGGAAGCGGATGGCGTACTGGATGCCGAAATCGACGCCGAGGCCGATGAAGAGCACGGCGAAGGCGATGGAGAGCGGGTTGAAGGGCCCGATCGCCAGCGCGCCGAAGGCGGCCGTCGTCAGCAGGCCGAGCAGGAGCGTCGCCAGGACCGGGAGGATGAGGCGCCAGGAGCGCAGCGCCAGCCAGAGCAGCAGGGCGACGAGCGCGAAGGAGAGCAGCGTGTTGCGCACCGCTCCCTCGGCGACGGAGGCGAATTCCTCGTCGGCCATCGGGATCTCGCCGGTCATGCGAAAGCGGGTGCCGGGGATGTCGAGATGGGCGGCGGCCTCGCGGATCGCCTCGGCCGCCGTGGCGCCGGGGCTGAGGGCGGAGAAGTCGAGGCGCGGGCGGACCAGGACGAAGCGGCGCAGCGCCTGCGGGTCCGGCGCGCGGCCGGTGAAGAGGGCGGCCCAGTCGGGCGGCGCGGCGCGGCCGGCGGCAGCCGCCCCGGCGGCGGGGGCGAGGGCGGCGAGGGGGGCGGCGAGGTCGGAGAGCCGGGCCTCGCCGCGCTCGATCCCCTGGAGGATGAGGCCGAGGGCGGTCGAGAGGCCGCGCAGGCTGGGGTCGGCCGCCAGGGTTCCGAGCAGGGGCTGGGCGGCGATGATCCGCTCCGTCGTCTGCCGCACCTCGTCCGTCTCGAGGAAGAGCAGGGCGTTGCGGCGGAAGAAGGGCAGGGCGTCCGGCCGCTCGACGGCGAGGAAGAGGTCGCGGCGGCGGGCGAGGGCCTCGGCCAGCCCGGCGGCGGCGCGGTCGGCGGCATCGCCCGTCTCGCCATCCACCACGACGGCGATCACCCGCTCGCGCTGGGGGAAGGCGCTGGCGATGCGCTCCTCCGTCAGCCGCCAGGGGAGGTCGGGGCGGAAGAGCGCGTCGGTGTCGGTGTTCATGCTGAAGCGCTGGCCGACGGCGAGGCCGGCCAGCAGCGCCACCGCCAGGGCGAGCAGCACCACGCGCCATGGATGGAGCGCCGCGGCCCGGGCGAGGGCCGCGGTGATGCGCGGAAGCGTCACCGGTCAGGCCTCGCGGTAGAGCAGCAGCAGCAGGCCGATGCCGACCAGGCAGCAGGGCCAGAGCCAGCGGCCGATTCGCGCCAGCTCCGGCGGGCCGCGCAGCTCCGTCCACCGGGCGCAGCCGGCGACCACCGCGAGCAGCGCGAGGGGGAGGTGCGACAGCTCGATGAGCTGCGCCTCCTTGATGTTGGAGATGGCGTGGGTATGGGCCAGCAGCAGCACGCCACCGGCCAGCATCGCCAGCGGGAAGACGAAGCGCACCCGGCCGCGCAGCAGGCCGAGGCGGACGGACCATTCCGAGACGGCGAAGGCGACGACGAGGAGGGAGGCAAGCTTGTGCTGCACCACCTCAGGGTCCCGCAGGCTCTCGAGCAGGCCGATATCGCCGAGCGGCCAGGCCTCCGGGTCGGAACGGATGAGGAGGAAGGCGGCGAGGCCGAGGAAGACCAGCGGCCAGTGGCGGGCGAGGGGGACGCGGCCGGTCGCATCCAGCAGCGCGGCGAGGCCGACCAGCAGCACCATGATGCCGGCCCAGTGGTGGTTGTACTCGCTCCAGGCGATGTCGGTGGCGTTGCGTGGCGGCAGCAGGCCCTCGCCCGGGGTGAAGGCCTGCGGACGCTGGGTGGCCTGGCGCTGCCGGTATTCGGCGTCGAGCTGGGCCTGCAGGGCGGGGATGGCGAGGTCGGCATGGTCCGGGCTGGTGAGGCGCGGCCAGGCGGGGGTGAAGCGCTCGGTGATCTCGCCCCAGGTGACGCGGTCGTCGGGCAGGTCCGCCGCCGGCGGGACGGAGGTGAGGGAAGCGGCGACGGCCAGCACGGCGATGCCGATCGCCATCTCCGCCTCGATGAAGCGGCGGAGGCGGAGGGTGCCGCCGGGCGTCGGCGCCATATGGTGGAGCAGGCGGTAGTTCATCGCGCCGAGCGCCAGCAGCATCGTCAGCATGATCACCTTGGAGGCGGCCATGGAGCCATAGGCGGTGCCATAGACCGCCTCCGCCGAGCCGATGAAGCCGAACCAGAAGCCCGCGCTGCCGAGCAGGATCAGGCCGACGCCCCCGGCGGCGAGGAGCGAGTAGCGCTGGCCGACGATGCGGGCGGAGGGTGGCGTCAGCCGGAGGGCGGCGATCAGGCAGGGCAGGCCGCCGAGCCAGAGGGCGGCGCCCGCCTGGTGGAGGGCGGTGGAGGCGAGGAGCATCGCCCGGCCGTCGGCGCGGGCGATGGCATGGCTGCCGAAGGTGACGGCGAGCAGCACCAGCGCCGCGGCGCCGAGCAGGGCGAAGCGGCGCCCGCGGGCGGGCGCCCCGCGCGGCAGGGCGAGGGCGAGGAGGACGAGCATCGCCAGCAGGTCGAGGCCGGTCAGCACCACGAAATCCGCGCCGAGCAGGGCGCCGGTGCCGATGTCGAGCGTCGCCTTCAGCGCGCCGAAGCTCAGCAGGCCGAGCAGGAGGGTGGCGGCGAGGGAGGCGATGCCGGCCGCGATCACCGACCCCCGGGCGATGGCGTGGAGGCGCCCGGCATCGCCCGGGGGCATCAGCCGCCCTTCGGGGGCGGCGAGCAGCACCCAGAAGAGAACGGAGCCGAGCAGGACCGTCCGCGCCACCAGCTCCATCGCATGGAGGATGACGCTGGCGAAGCCGTAGAGGTCGAGGAACTGCTCCACTGGGGACACCTATCGAAAGCGGCCCTGGCACGGCCGTGCAGGGCTTCGGGAATGGAGCGGTGGACCGGGGTCCGCGGCGCCGCGAGGCGGCGACGCGGGGATAGGTCACGGGGCCTGCAGCGTGAAGGGGATGTCGCCGCGGGTGATGTGGCCGTCGATCGCCAGCACCTGCCAGCGCAGGCGCCACTCGCCGGCGGCGAGGCCGGCGGGCAGGGGGGCGGCCAGCACCACCGGGTCGCCGTCCTCCGCGATGGCGAGGGGGGTCTGGGCATTGTCGGCGCCGATCAGCACCAGGCGGCTGCGGGCATGGTCGAGCCGGCTGTTGAAGCGAATCGTCACCTGGCCGGGGAGGGCGGCGAGGGTGGCGCCCGCGCCGGGCTCCGAGGCGACGACGATGGCATGGGCCGCGGCCGGGCCGGCCCCCGGAAGGGCGAGGGCGAGCAGCAGGGCCGCCAGCAGGACGGGGCGGGCCAGGGACGCAAGCTGTGACATGGCAACCTCCGGCCGGGGATGAATCGATGCCGTTACGCGCCGGCGCCACTCCCCGGTTGCAACGCGGCGGCAAAGTGCAGCAAAACTTGGGCAGCGCAAGATGCCGCGAGGCGGAACGATCGCCGCAGGGCCCCGAGGGGATGGCACGGGGCGGCTGCCGGCAGCGATCAGGCTAGGGGGCGTTGCTGATGCGGGTTGTTCTGGCGCAGCCGAGGGGTTTCTGTGCCGGCGTCGTCCGGGCGGTGGATATCGTCGAGCGGGCGCTGGAGAAGTACGGGGCGCCCGTCTATGTGCGGCACGAGATCGTCCACAACCGCCGCGTCGTCGAGACGCTGGAGGCCAAGGGGGCGCGCTTCGTGGAGGAGCTGGAGGAGGTGCCGCCGGGGGCGGTGACCATCTTCAGCGCCCATGGCGTCTCCCGCGCCGTGGAGCAGGAGGCGGAGGCGCGCGGCCTGCCGGTGCTGGACGCGACCTGCCCCCTGGTCTCCAAGGTCCATACCGAGGGGCGGCGCTACATCGCCCAGGGGCGGAGCCTGATCCTGATCGGCCATGCCGGGCATCCGGAGGTCGACGGGACGCTCGGGCAGATCCCTGGCGAGGTTCATCTGGTCGCGAGCGCAGCCGAGGTCGCCACGCTGCCGATCGAGGCGGGTCGGCCCGTGGCCTTCGTCACTCAGACCACGCTATCGGTCGACGACACGCGCGGGATCATCGAGGCGCTGAAAGCCCGCTTCACGGACATCGTCGGGCCTGATACGCGGGACATCTGCTATGCCACCCAGAACCGCCAAACCGCGGTGCGGGAGCTGGCCAAGCGGGTGGATGTGCTGCTGGTTGTAGGGGCAGCCAACAGTTCCAATTCCAACCGCCTCAGGGAGATTGGATCGGAGCAGGGAGTGCCCTGCTACCTGATCCCGGATGCCGAGGCGCTCCGGCCGGACTGGCTGCGGGGCGCCGAGGTCGTGGGTATCACCGCCGGGGCCTCCGCCCCGGAAAGCCTGGTGGAGGAGGTGATCGCGGCGCTCGGCCAACTCGGCCCCGTCGAGGTCTCGGCCCTGCCCGGCATCGTCGAGGATGTTTCTTTCAAGCTTCCCCCCGCCCTGGTCGAGCCAGAGGCGAGCGCGGCGAGCTAGCGAGGGCTGAGAATGGGTATCCCGCTGCGGCAGCAGATCAAGGTCGGCGCCTATGTGCTCAAGCAGCACATGCTGGGGCGCAAGCGCTACCCGCTCGTGCTGATGCTGGAGCCGCTGTTCAAGTGCAACCTGGCCTGCTCCGGCTGCGGCAAGATCGACTATCCGGACCCGATCCTGAACAAGCGCCTCTCGGTCGAGGAGTGCCTGGCCGCGGTCGACGAGACGGGCGTGCCGGTGGTCGCCATCGCCGGCGGCGAGCCGCTGCTGCACAAGGAGATGCCGCAGATCGTGGAGGGCATCCTCGCGCGCGGCAAGGTCGTCATCCTCTGCACCAATGCGCTGCTGCTCGAGAAGCGGATCGAGCAATACAAGCCGCACCCGAACTTCACCTGGGACATCCACCTTGACGGCGACCGCGACCAGCATGACTGGGCGGTCAGCCAGAAGGGCGTCTACGACCGGGCGGTCGCGGCGCTGAAGGATGCCAAGGCGCGCGGCTTCCGCGTCGCCATCAACGCCACGCTCTTCAACAATGCCGAGCCGGAGCGGATGGCGCGGTTCTTCGACGACGTTACCGCCATGGGAGTGGACGCGATCATGGTCTCGCCCGGCTATGCCTATGAGCGGGCGCCGGACCAGCAGCATTTCCTCAACCGGCGGAAGACGAAGGAGCTGTTCCGCGGCATCTTCGCCCGCGGCAAGGGGAAGGGGTGGAAGATGGGCAACTCCCCGCTCTTCCTCGACTTCCTGGCCGGCAACCAGAGCTACAACTGCACGCCCTGGGGCAACCCGACGCGGAACATCTTCGGCTGGCAGCGGCCCTGCTACCTGCTGGGCGAGGGCTATGCGAAGTCCTTCAAGGAGCTGATGGAGACCACCGACTGGGACAAGTATGGGGTCGGCAACTACGAGAAATGCGCCGACTGCATGGTGCATTCCGGCTTCGAGGCCTCGGCGGTGATCGACTCGATCAAGCACCCGCTGAAGGCGATGGCGCGGCAGATCCAGGGGCCCAAGACCGAGGGCGAGATGGCGCCCGAGATCGACCTGACGCATCAGCGGCCGGCGGACTACGTCTTCTCCCGGCATGTCGAGCAGACCATGGCCGAGCTGAAGCACGAGCCGAAGCCGGTGCGCGGCGCGAAGCATGGCGGCTCGCCGGCCGTTGCGGCGGAGTAGGGCAGGGACGGGTTGCATCCAGGGCTAAAGCCGACCACGTTAGTCCGGAAATAACCCCCAGCCGCACGGGCAGGACGAAACTCATGTTCATCGAAACCGAAGGCACCCCGAACCCCGCCACGCTGAAGTTCCTCCCCGGGCGGGAGGTGATGGGCAGCGGGGGCACGGCCGACTTCGCCTCCGCCGAGGTGGCTGTCCGCAGCCCGCTTGCCGCCCGCATCTTCGCCCTCGGCGGCGTGGCCCGGGTCTTCCTCGGCGGCGACTTCGTCACCGTGACTCAGACCGGCGATGCCGACTGGGCCCAGCTCCGCCCGCAGGTGCTCGGCGCGATCATGGACCATTTCATGGCCGGCCTCCCCGTGCTCGACAGCGACGGCGATGCGGAGGCCGAGGAGTATGACGAGGCCGATGCCGAGATCGTCGACCAGATCAAGGAGCTGCTTGACACCCGCGTGCGGCCGGCGGTCGCGGGCGACGGCGGGGACATCGTCTTCCGCGGCTTCCGCGACGGCGTGGTGCGGCTGCACCTGCAGGGCGCCTGCTCGGGCTGCCCCTCCTCGCGCGCCACGCTGAAGCATGGCGTGGAGAACATGCTTCGGCATTATGTGCCCGAGGTCGTGGCGGTGGAGCAGGTCGAGGCCTGAACCATCACCCCTGGTGATGGCGGTGATTGGCCCGGCGCGATTGGCGGCGGGCCGCGGCGGCGCGATACCGGTCGGCATAGCGAAGCCTTCAGGAGCTAGCCATGGCTGACCAGACCATCGACGCCGCCGCGCTCGATCAGCTCTTCCGCAGCGCGCGGACCCACTACAAGTGGCAGGACCGGCCGGTGCCGGACACCCGGCTCGCCGAGCTTTACGACCTGCTGAAGTACGGGCCGACCAGCGCCAACTCCTCCCCCGCCCGCTTCGTCTTCATCCGCACCGCGGAGGGCAAGGAGAAGCTGCGGCCGGCGCTCTCCGAGGGCAATCTCGACAAGACGCTGACGGCGCCCGTCGTCGCCATCGTGGCGCATGACACGCGCTTCTACGACGAGCTGCCGCGACTCTTCCCCCATGCCGATGCGCGGTCCTGGTTCGCCGGGAACGAGCCGTTGGCGGAGGTGACGGCCTTTCGCAACGGCACGCTGCAGGGGGCCTACCTGATCCTGGCCGCCCGGGCCATCGGGCTGGACGCCGGGCCGATGAGCGGCTTCGACAACGCCAAGGTGGACGAGGCCTTCTTCGCCGGGACGAGCTGGAAGTCGAACTTCCTGGTCAATCTCGGCTATGGCGACGAGAGCGGGCTCTACCCCCGCAGCCCGCGCCTCGCCTTCGACGAGGCGGCGCGCCTCGAGTGAGGCCGGGCTGTCGTTTGGCCGCATTGGCCGATCCGTCCGGCGTCACCGCCTGACCTGAGCATGCTCTACCCGGCGGTGCCTGCCGCCGGGTCCAGGCGGTAGCCGCCGCCCTCGGTCAGCAGGAGCCGGGCATTGGTCGGGTCCGGTTCGATCTTCTGGCGGAGGCGGTAGATATGCGTCTCCAGCGTGTGGGTCGTCACCGCGCTGTTGTAGCCCCAGACCTCGTTCAGCAGGATCTGCCGCCCCACCGGCTTGCCGCCGGCGCGGTAGAGGTATTTCAGGATCGCGCTCTCCTTCTCGGTGAGGCGGATCTTGCGGTTGCGGGCCTGCTCCATCAGCAGCTTCGCGCTCGGGCGGAAGGTGTAGGGGCCGACCAGGAAGACCGCGTCCTCCGAGTTGTCGAAGACGCGGAGCTGGGCGCGGAGGCGGGCCAGCAGCTCGTTCAGCCGGAAGGGCTTGGCGATGTAGTCGTTGGCGCCGGCATCGAGCCCGCGGACCACGTCCTGCTCGGCGTCGGCGCCGGTCAGCATGATGATCGGGACCTTCAGCCCCTGGCGGCGGAGGCGCGTGCAGAGCTCGCGGCCATCCCCGTCGGGGAGGCCGATATCCAGCAGGACGGCATCGTAGCGGTTCGTGGTGGAGGCGAGCAGCTGCTCGGCCTCGCCGGCCGTCGCGGCCTCGGCGGGCTCGAATTCGCCGTCGAGCGAGAGCTGCTCCGCCAGCGTCGCCCGGAGGGCGGCGTCGTCATCCACGATCAGCAGCGGGCGGGGACCAGCCATGCCATCTCCCAAGGAAGGAATTCTTGTGCACGTAGATTAAGCCTAGTCGATGGCGAAGCTGTGGCGCAGTTGTCAAGCCATTGCACGCCCTCCGCCCGGTCGAGCCTCACCTGTAATCAATATTTCCCCTGGCCCTTGGGCAGATGCCGTCTCGGCGCCACATTCATCGGGCCCGATAGGGTTTCGATGGATCCAGATTGACGATCATGCCCTTTCCCCTTGTTTCTGACCCGCCTGGCGCGGAACCCTCCCCGTTGCCTGCGGCCGCGCCGTCGCTGCGGGCGGTGCACCGCGCCGCCTCGGAGCTGCGGCGGGGCACGCCCGTCCTGCTGCGCGCCGGCGAGCATGCGCTGGTGATCGCCGCGGCGGAGGCCGTCGGGGCGGCGGGGCTGGCCGAGCTGGCAGCCCAGGCCAAGGGCCCGGCGGTGCTGCTGCTGGCGCCGAGCCGCGCGGCCGCCCTCGCGCCGGCGCTGCGGAAGGTGCAGGGCGGGGAGGAGGCGATCGCGCTGCGGGCGCCGCAGGCCCTGCTGGATCCAGTGCTGCTGCGGAGCCTGGCCGATCCGACCGCCGACCGCTTGCCGGACGGCAGCGGCACGGAGCGGGTGCCGGCGCCGCCGGCCTCCGACGCCGCGCTGGCGCTGGCCAAGCTCGGGCGGCTGCTGCCGGCGGTGGTGGCGGCACCGGCCGGGCCCCCGAAGGGCGAGCTGCTGGCAGTGGATGCGGCGGATGTGCTGGCCTATCCGCTGGAGGCCGCGACCTCGCTGCGGCGGGTGGCCGAGGCGGCCGTGCCGCTCGAGGATGCGCCCGATGCGCGGATCGTCGCCTTCCGCGCGGCGGATGGCGGGATCGAGCACCTCGCCATCCTGGTCGGGCGGCCGGAGGATGAGGCGGCGCCGCTCGTCCGGCTGCATTCGGAATGCTTCACCGGCGACCTGCTCGGCTCGCTCCGCTGCGATTGCGGGCCGCAGCTGCGCGGCGCCATCCAGCGGATGGGTGAGGCGGGCTCGGGCGTGCTGCTCTACCTGGCGCAGGAAGGGCGGGGGATCGGCCTGGTCAACAAGCTCCGCGCCTACCGGCTGCAGGATGGCGGGCTGGATACGCTCGATGCCAACCGGGCGCTCGGCTATGGCGCGGATGAGCGGAATTTCATGGTGGCGGCGACCATGCTGCGCCAACTCGGCATCGAGCGCGTGCGGCTGCTGACCAACAACCCGGAGAAGCTGGCCTCGCTCGGCGCCTGCGGCATCACCGTCCAGGCGCGGGAGGCGCATGCCTTCGCGCCGAACGGCATCAATGACGGCTATCTGGAGACCAAGGCCCGGCGCTTCGGGCATCTGCTGGCGTGACCACCGCCGTCGTCCGGCCGGATGGGGTGCTGCGGCTGGAGGCGGGCGCCTGGCGCTGCGCCCTCGGCAAGGGCGGCATCCGGCGCGACAAGCGCGAGGGCGACGGGGCGACGCCGGTCGGGCTGCTGCCGTTGCGGCGAGTGCTCTACCGGGCGGACCGGGTGGCGGCGCCGCGCTGTTGCGTCGCGGTGGAGCCGATTGCGCCGACCGATGGCTGGTGCGACGACCCGGGGCATGCCGACTACAACCGGCAGGTCCGGCTGCCGCATCCGGCGCGGCACGAGGCGCTGTGGCGGGAGGATGCGCTCTACGACATCGTCGGCGTGCTGGGGTGGAACGACGCGCCGGTGGAGCGGGGGCGCGGGAGTGCGATCTTCCTCCATCTCGCCAGGCCCGACCTGGCGCCGACCGAGGGCTGCATCGCCCTGCCCGGGCCGGACCTACGGGCGGTGCTCGGGGCGGGGCTGAGCGCCATCCAGGTCATGGAGGAATGATGACCGCCTGGACATCTTTCGGCTGATCCTGGCACTGTTGCCGCGCAGGCGACAGGGAAGGAGGCTCGGGGATGGCGGATGGCATCAATGCGATTCTGGCCCGGCCGGTGCCGGTGGTGGCCGGGCTGATGGCGCTCGGGGCGGTGCTCGGCTATGTCGAGCTCGGCACCATGGCGGCCCTGGCCTTCATGGCGGCCGGGCTGGTGATGATGTTCGTCTACGGCCGGCAGGGCTGATGCCGCACCCGCCTCCTGCCCGGCCGTGACGCCGGGCGGGGCGGTCAGCCGCGCGCGCCGAAGATGGCGCTGCCGACCCGGACATGGGTGGCGCCGCAGGCGATCGCCGCCTCGAAATCGGCGCTCATGCCCATGCTGAGCACGGGCAGGGCATGGCGGGCGGCAAGCTCCGCCAGGTAGAGGAAGTGCGGGCCGGGGTCCTCCGCCGCGGGCGGGATGCACATGAGGCCGCGGACCGGCAGGTCCCATTCCTCGCGGCAGGCGCGGAGGAAGGCCTCGGCCTCGGCGCGGGGGATGCCGGCCTTCTGCGGCTCGTCCCCGGTATTCACCTGAACCAGGAGGTCCGGGCGGCGGCCCTCCTTCGCCATGGCCTCGGACAGGGCGGCGGCGAGCCTCGGGCGGTCTAGGCTTTCGATGACATCGGCGAGGCGGACGGCGTCGCGCGCCTTGTTGGTCTGCAGGCCGCCGATGATGTGCAGGCGCAGCGCGGGCCAGGCGGGGCGCAGCGGGGGAAACTTGCCGGCGGCCTCCTGCACGCGGTTCTCGCCGAAGACCGCCTGGCCGGCGGCCAGCGCCGCCGCCACGGCCTCGGCCGGGTTGGTCTTGGAGACGGCGACGAGGGTGACGGCGCCGGCCGGGCGGTTGGCGCGGGCGGTGGCCTCGGCGATCCTCTCCCGGATCAGGGCGAGGTTGGCGGCGATGTCGGTCATGCGATGGGCAAGCTAGAGGCGGCGGCGCGGCGGCTCAAGCCATGGGCGGGGCCGCGGCTGGTGCTGGTCAGCGACCCGGCGCGGCTGCCCGACCCGCGGGCGCTGGCGGCCCGGCTGCCGCCCGGGGCGGCGGTGCTGGCACGGGGTCTGGCGCCCTCGGTGCTGGCAGGGCTTGCCGGGATCCTCCGGGCGAGGCGGGCCGGGCTGCTCATCGGCGGGGATGGGCGGCTGGCGCTGCGGCTCGGGGCGGGGCTGCACCTGCCGGACCGGGAGGGGGCAGGCGGGGTGCTGCCCTTCCTGCAGGCGCGGCGGCGACGGGGGCTGCTGCTGACGGCGGCGGTGCATGGGCGGCGGGGGCTGGTCCGGGCCCGGCGGCTGCGCGCCGATGCGGTGCTGGTCTCGCCGGTCTTCCCGACGCGGAGCCATCCCGGGGCGCGGGGGCTCGGGCCGCTGCGTTGGGCGGCGCTGGCGCGGCGGGCGGGGCGGCCGGCGATCGCGCTCGGCGGGGTCGGGCCGCGGAATGCCCGGCGGCTGCCGCGCTGGGCGGCGGGGCTGGCGGCGATCGACGGCTTCAGCGGCCTGTAACGAAATCGGCCCAAATGCCTGTGGCGACAGGGCCACACTGTCTCAGCGATGTCGCGGTAACGCCCTGTCACCGGTTGCCGCCGTTTGAGCCGCTGGCCCATAGTCCGGTGCGGACCCGATCATGTCCGTCATCCGGCATTGGTCGGGTTTGGGTATGGCTCCTGCCAAAGCGGTGCAAGCCGCGGGGGGGCGGGTCAGTCAGACAGGGAACAGCCGGCCAGCCCGGCGAGTGAGGAGGTTTAGAATGCGCAAGATACTGCTGGGCACGACCGCCGTGGTCGGCGCGGCGCTCCTGGCCCCGGCGGTCGCCGAGGCGCAGGAAGCCCCGACCGTCCGCATCGGCGGTTTCTTCCGGGCCTACTACGGCAACACGCAGCAGAGCGGCCGCAACAGCACCACGCCGTCCGGCCTGGCGACCAACACCGCGGGCGCGACGGCGAACCTGGCACAGTCGAGCACGGTCGCCACGACGGTGCCGGTCGTTGGCGGTGCGGGTGGGACTGTTACGATTCCGGGCGTTCCAACCACCGAGTCCAACGTCGGCGCTGGCACCGGCAGCGTCGCCCGCTTGTCGAAGAACGACTTCAGCACCGATGCCGAGGTCCATGTCTTCGTCAACGGCAAGACGGCGAACGGCCTGTCCTATGGTGCGGTGATCGAGATCGCCTTCAACCAGCAGGAAGGCCGCAACATCGTCCAGCAGCGCGCCAGCACCGGCAAGACGACGGCGAACATCGACGAGATGTACGCCTTCATCGCCTCGCCCGTGTTCGGCCAGATCCGCTTCGGTGACGAGGACGGCCCGGTCGGCGGCCTGATGAACTCCGGCGTCATCACCAACTTCGGCACCGGCGGCATCTACGGCGACCGCGAGTCCTTCGTGACCCGCCAGGCCAATGTCCGCACCACCACCTCGCCGGGTGGCCTGGGCGACAACACCAAGATCATCTACCTGTCGCCGCAGTTCTTCGGCTTCGACTTCGGCGCCTCCTTCGCCTTCAACTACAACGAAGGCGAGGACACGGGCTGCCCGACCAACCAGTCGAGCGGCTTCTGCGACGCAGCCTATGCCTTCTCCGGCGCCAGCAACTTCGGCATCGCCGCGGCGGGCCCGAACCAGTCAGTCCGCCGGAACGAGTACCAGGCGGCGGTCCGTTGGCGCGGCAGCCTCGCGGGCATCGGCCTCTCCGTCACCGGCGGCTATGTCGGCGCCGGCGCGGCCCGCGAGCTTTCGGCCAACAACGTCCAGTCGCGCGTCTTCAACAACCTGAACGTCTTCCAGGTCGGTGCGCAGGCCTCCGCCTACGGCCTGACGGTCGGCGCGCAGTACGAGCATGGCGACTCGAACTTCTTCTGGGGCAACACCCTCCGCGGTGACCGTCCCATGGATCAGTTCTTCACCGGCGCCAGCTACACGGTCGGCCCGGTCACCATCGGCGGCAACTACCTGATCCAGACCGTCGAGGGCGCGTCGCGCAGCATCTACAACGCTGCCGGCGCCGGCACCAATGCCGCGCTCATCGCCAACCCCGCTGCCGCCGGTACCGGTGGCTTCGGTGCGGGCCTGATGCGCCGCATCGGCTGGGGCGTCGGCGGCAACTACCGCCTCGCTCCGGGCCTCGACATCGTCGCCGAGTACAGCAGCTACACGGTGGCCGAGCGTGGCCGCGACCTCGACCCGTCCAACCCGGGCACGCAGGACCGCAACACCGCGAAGGTGTTCATCTTGGGCACCCGTCTGGCCTTCTGATCCTTCGGGACCAGCGGAGAGGGGCGGCAGGGCAACCTGCCGCCCCTTTTTGTTGGCGGGAGAAATTGATGCTTGATTGCCCAGGCGGCGCATCTAGTGTGCGCGCATCATGAAACCTGTCCTGCTCGCCTTCGTTGCGGCCCTTCCCCTGCTCGCTGCCTGCGGCGGCGACAACCAGCGCCTGGTCGGGAATGACGAGTATGGCGACTGGCGCAATGGCCGCGCGCGGAACCGCCCCCAGGGGGCCAGCGCCGGCATCGTCGTCTTCGGCGTGGACAAGGACCGCGAGGCACGGGAAGCGGCCGCCAGCGGCGGCGGGACCGGCCTCAGCGTGAATGCCTATCTGTGGCGCGCGACGCTGGATACGCTGTCCTTCATGCCGCTGGCGTCCGCCGATCCCTTTGGCGGCACGATCATCACCGACTGGTACGCGCCGCCCTCGGCCAGCGGCGAGCGGTTCCGCGCCCAAGCCTATGTGCTGGGGCGGCAGCTGCGCTCGGACGGGGTGCGGGTGCAGGTGTTCCGGCAGACGCTGGAGCGCGGGCAGTGGATGGACAGCCCGGTCTCGGCCTCGACCAATTCCGACCTCGAGGACAAGGTCCTGGCGCGGGCGCGGGAGCTGCGGAGCCAGTCGGCCTCGCGCTAGCAGCCTGTCGGATTCCCAACGGGCCTGATATCGGCGAATCTGTTCGGCAT
>NZ_JCACHU010000173.1:0-14968 GCF_059504005.1 Belnapia sp.
CACGATCCTGAACCGCTTCAAACGACGACGCCCGGCCATTCAGCAACAGGCTCTCGGGGGGCGAAAAAACGCCCTGTTGGTGTGCTCTGTCATGCCTTTCTCTCGCAGCCGGCAGGTCCCACTGTTGTGCTGCCGATTAGCCGCGTCATGTTGGATCCGGCGGCTTTGCCACCAACTCTGAGAGCCCGTTTCAGAATGATTTCGGAACGTCCGAGATGGGTGGTGAGCGGACTCAGCCCTCCGTAGGTGCTGGCCTCGCCAGAGCCTATGCGTGGGCGGGGCGGCCGCGCTTCCAGGGCACCGCACCTTCGCCCCCGGCTCCATGGGAGCACTTTGCTCCGATGTCGGACGGCGTACCGGTGGAGCAGCCTCGCGCTCTAGCCTAAGGCCGGGCGCCTCGACTGAACATTCTGCTCGGCTTCGTCATAAAGGTATGCTGCGCGACAGTCCGCGATCGCAGGCCGGACAAGGGGAATGATCCTGCGGGCAAACAATGGTTGCCGCGACCTGCTGCGAACGCGCAGGCTGCACATCGTGGCTCGAGGCAGCCTGCGAACGCCAGGACAGGTGGCAAGGCGCCAAGCGGCACGCCGCCGCCCTTGGCCGGCCAGCGTCGCCGGCCGGTCCGGAACTTGGCAGGAGCGGGCGAGGAGCATTTCGGTGCGAACGGGAGGACGATATGCTTCAGCGCAGGCAAATCCTCGCCGCATCTGCAGGCGCCCTGACGGTCCACGCCATCGCTCGGGCCGAGGATATGCCGGGCGTCACAGCGACCGAGATCCGCATCGGCAACACCATGCCGTACAGCGGGCCAGCCAGCGCCTACGGCGTGATCGGCCGCTGCCACCAGCAGTTCTTCAGAATGGTCAACGAGCAGGGTGGCGTCGCCGGCCGCCGCATCGTCTTCCTCAGCTACGACGACGGCTTCAGCCCTCCGAAGACGCTTGAGCAGGTGCGCCGCCTGATCGAGCAGGACAGAGTCGCTTGCCTGTTCAATCCGCTCGGGACGGCGACCAACAGCGCCATCCAGCGCTACCTCAATCAACGTGCAGTGCCGCACCTGTTCCTTTCCACCGGCGCCGACAAATGGGCCAACCCCAGGGAGTATCCTTGGACCATCGGCTGGCAGCCCAGTTTCCGCACCGAGGCACAGATCTACGCCAAGTACCTGCTGCGGCAGCGGCCGGACGCCCGGGTCGGCCTCCTCTACCAGAATGACGACTTTGGGAAGGACTACATCGCCGGCCTCCGGGACGTGCTCGGCGCGCTACGGCGATTTGGTACGCGAGGCCGGCTACGAAGTCACGGACGCCACCGTCGACAGCCAGATCGTCGCGCTGCGCGACGGCGGTGCCAGTGCACTGGTCACGGCGGCCACACCAAAATTCGCAGCGCAGGCGATCCGGAGGGTGTCCGACCTGGGGTGGAGGCCGCTCCATTGCCTGTCCTATACCTCATCCTCGATCGCTGCGGTCATGGAGCCTGCGGGCGTCGCGCGCGGTACCGGCATCGTCACCGCGATGTTCGTCAAGGACAGCACCGACCCGGCCTGGGCCAACGACCCCGGCCTGAACGAGTGGCGCGCCTTCATGGCGCGCTACATGCCGGAGGGCGACCTGAAGGAAGGCTTCTTCATCTACGCCTATGCGGTGGGGCAAACCCTGCTGCAGGTCCTGCAACAGTGCGGGCAGGACGTCAGCCGCGTGAACATCATGCGGCAGGCGACGAGTCTGAAGGGCTTTGTGGCAGCGACGTTGCTGCCCGGGATCGCTCTCGACACTTCGCCCACGAACTATCGACCGATCCGCCAGATGCAGTTGGCACGCTGGACCGGCGGAACCTGGGAACGATTCGGCGACATCATCGAGGGCGCCAATGTCTAGGGCGCGTCGGACTCCGCGGTAGCAGGCCCGCCGGCCGGGCTACCGCGGGAGTGGGCGGGGAGCGGACATACGCCTGGACCGGGCGGCTGAGGATCAACCACGGGCGATTGCAGCGGCCTGCTCCAAGCTGATTACGTTTACGAGAGGATCGGCATGGCGGTGTGCAAGCTTCCAGTCGCCTCCCACGCGGCGACAGACCAGGGTCACGCGCAGAGACCAGTCCTGTTCGGGCAGGCCGCCGACCTCGGCCCGCTGCCGTTCGATAACCACGAGGACCACCATATCCCCAGAGGCGAAGCTTCGCACCACCTCCAGTTCGGTCTTGCCGGCTCGGAAGAAGCGCGCCATCACGCTCAGGCGCTCACTCGACGCGTCGAAGCCGTGCGTCGGCGCTCCGCCGAATGGCGCCATGAGCGTGTAGTCGTCGGTGTGGCTGATCAGCGCGAGATAGCCCGTCATGTCGCCGCGCATAAAGGCGGCGTTGGCCAACCCGCACCGCTCTACAAGCGCGGCTACCTCCGCCTCAGTGACGTCTCGTTGCGCCATGTCTTTCCCCTCGGGCGCCCGAAGGCTTAAGCCGACAGGCTTCTCTACGACTCCGGGCACCCGGCTTGGAAGCCGAGAGTCGGCGTCGGGTCGGAACCAGCCGTTGCGGTGGCATTCTGAAGCGGGCTCTGAGAAGCCTCAGCTACGGGATACGTTAAAGCGCCAGTTCTGCCGAACGAGGCAAAAGGCCGCAGCATGGCCAGCAAATCCGGGACTCCACTGCAGAGTCGAAGTGCTACGCCAGCCTTCTGGCCGCAGTGCCCCGTTCGGTCACTTTTCCTTCCTCAGGTTTTGCGCCATTCCTGCCAACAGGCCATCGAAACAGCGCACCAAATCAGAAATCATATAAAACACAGCACTGTATTTTTTCATCATAGCAAACGATTATCGTTTAAAATTGCGACTCTTAAAAACCAGGGATGGGTATGTCATGGTGGAGCACTGTTCCAAATGGCTGCTTCGAAGGTGTTATTTAGTGCTGCTCTTGCTAGCAGCCGCTGGATGCAGCGAGGCGACCAACCGGTTGCTGCAAATGACAACCGCACCGTCCGGCTTTTCCGCCGATACCTTTAGTCGGGAGGGTCTGATGAGCGGTGCGACCACAACTGAGACAGCCTGTCGCGCACTGCCGGACGGGCTTTGGGTCAGCGCTGGTGACCGGCATGAATGTCTGCGCTACGCCCAAGGTGGAACACTGGGATCGGGTCGCACCGCGTTAATCTACGTCCCAGGCGACCCGGGTGGCGCATCCTACGGCTACCTTGGTGGCATACCGGTCATCCAGCGGGCCAGTGAGTATTATGAACTATCGCCGGAGACGCGGGACTATGGCGCCGATGCACTGAGTGGCGCCATGGGCGGGATGCCAGTGATCCTGATGGCGCGACCCGGCATGCATGGATCTTCCGGCAACCACGCGCGAGACCGGCATTCCAAGATGGAGGTCGCGTTGCTGAATGATGCGTTGACACAGCTGCAGCAGCGCTACAGGTTTGCCGGACTTACGCTGTTTGGTTTCTCCTCGGGTGGAGCCATCGTTGCAAACTTGCTAAGCCTGCGAACCGACATCCGCTGCGCGGTGATTGGCTCGGCGCCGCTCGACTTTGCCCAGTACTACCGGCGACAGGACGGGCAAACCTCGGACTATTTCGCAGCGCATCGCGACGACTTGGCGGACCCCATGCGTTCGGTCGGCAGCATACAGTCAAACGCGGACATCTTTGTGATCGGCGATCGCCGCGACCGGAACGTGCCCGCTGATGCCTGGGAATTGTGGGTGGCTGCTGCCAAGCGCGCCGGCCTTCACGCCTTTAGTGCTGAGGTCGCCGGCTCTGAACGCACCGAATTGGGCGGCAGCATCGAAAGCCATCATCACACCGCAAGCCGCGGCATGGAAATAGCACATGCTTGCGCCACGGGCGTGCCGGCCGACCGACTGCTCCAGGCATTGCGGTCCGGCACGCCCATTCTCCAGCCGAAGGGCAGGCGGCTCAGCGGGCCGGAAATCGTGGCCGTCTTCGGTGGGCGAAGCTTACGCGCAACCGAATGGTTTCCGAGAAGAAATGTCTTAAGTCGTTGGAGGGAGGATGGGGTGGTGTCCTATTTCGATCTGTACCGCGGGGAGCGGCGCCTGGCAGACTGGCGCTGGCGGGTTGAAAATGATCATCTCTGCACCACTCGGCATGGCTGCGGCGAGGTGCTCTCGGATGGCCGCTTCTTGCACCTAGTGAGGGGAGAGCCGCTGCAACTCCGTGTAACCTTCGTCACGGCGCCTCCTGGCCTAGTGCCGCAGAACGCCGAGCGGCGCTGACGGCTGTTGCGCCGTGCTGGCCAGTGGCGGCTAGCCGAGCTTGACGCGATGCTATCGCAGTGGGCGCGATCCGTAGGTGCGTGCCCGCTCCGCCCATCGCACCCGCTCAGCCTCGATATGTGCACTAAACTCAGCTGGACCATCGGCACGCGCGACCATTCCAAGAGATTGCAAGCGTTCGCCGAAGCCCGGGTTAGCCGCGATCATGCGCACATCGCTCGCTATTTTCTCCAGCAAATCGCTGGGCATGGATGCGGGACCAAAGAAGCCAAGCCGCCCCTCGAAGGTCAACTCTGGGAAACCTGCCTCGATCGCCGTGGGCACATCCGGCGCAGCGGGTGAGCGCCTCGGATTAGCGATCGCGAGCATGCGCAATCGGCCGACCCGAGCCTGAGGCAGCGCCGCCACTAACGGCAGCATCAATGTATCAATACGCCCCTCCGCCAAATCGTGCAGTGCAGGCGCGGGCGCTCGATAGGCGATGTAGTGCATATCTAAGGCATGATGGCGCACGAAACCTAGAAAACTCATGTAAATATCGCCGGCACCAGCAGCCCAATTTAGCGCTCCAGGTTGCCGTCGTGCCAACCCAACGAGATCGCCAAGGCTGGCCACGGGCCGCTTCGGTGTTGCAACAACTACCGCGAAATCCTCAATTCCTGAGGAGATCGGCGCCACATCACCTGGGTCAAACGGCAGCCGGTCCTGCAGCAACGGCGCAACCGTAAGCGCAGCGACAAAAGAGAATAGTAAAGCGTGCCCGTCGCGTTGCGCCAGCAGATGCGCGACCGCCAGCGTTCCATCCGCGCCGGGATGACTTTCGACTGGCGTAGCCTGACCCCATTGCGTCATCAGTCGGTCAGCATAGAGCCGTGCTGCGACATCCGGCGAAGAACCAGGGGCACCGGCGCAGATCAGACGCACAGGGCGGCGGGGCCAAGCATTGGCGGCCGTCCGTTGCGCGGCTGCGGGCAGAACCGCCCAAACTGTGGCGCTCGTCGCAAGACCAAGCGCCTGGACGCGGGTCAGCATGGCCTAAGATCCGAGCCGGGCTAGCACCGCGGCTAACTCCGCCTGCCGGTGCACGCCGATTTTCTCGAAGATGCGGTGCAAGTGCAGCCGCGCGGTGCCTTGGGAAATGCCAAGCGAGGACGCCAGCGCGGGCACCCCCTCACCTGTGGCCGCGCGCGTGGCAACCTCCGCCTCAGTCCGAGTCAGCCCGAAGGTTTTGCGAAGCAGGGCTGGAGGTGGGGATGCTGCTCGCTGGTCGGGATCGGTCACCAGAAGAAGTGCCATAGCGAGCGGAGGCAAGCCAGCTGCGGCCGCGCGAGCGGCACTTAGGGGAACTGCAGTGACCACGAGGGGGGGCTTGGGAAATGGGCGGGATACGCAGAGCTGCCCATTAAACGGCGGATTCCCACCCGGATTGAGCACCATCGCCGCGATCAGATGACGGAGCTGGATAGTCTCTGCGGGCTGGTCCGCTCGTAATGCGCTGCCATCGCTGAGATCGACCCGCAGCCCGTCTCGCGCGGCGAGGAGGGCGGTTCCCGCTGCATTGGCCAGACGCACAGTTGCAGCCGCGTCCACAAGGAAAGCCACTCGCGGTAGTCGTTCGAGTGTTTCGGTCAAAGCGCGCCGCTCGCCCTCAGCTTCGGTAAGGCGAGCATGGACCATGACTGCGCGCCGCAAGTGCGGTGCGAGCCGTGAAAAATCTTCGGCGTCCTCCGTGCTGAACTCGCCTTCCTTTCCCGTGCGCAGCACGCAGACGTTGGCAACAGCACCAGATGCGCCGCGAGCGGCGCGCAAATTGATCAGCGAGCGCAGACCCTGCGGCCGCAAACACTCGTCATAAAAGGCCGTTCGCAGGAAGTCGGCCTTTGGCATAAGGCTCTCAATGGTGAGCACACTGCCGATCGGATAGGCTGCCGAGCGCAATGCTAATTCATTACGTCCCCCATATCGCTCCACGTAGCGGGTCATATAGGCGGGATCAACACCAACATGGACGATCCTGGCGGGGCAGCGTGGTCCGACGATCCCCAGGACAGCAGCTGATCCGCCCAACAGCCTAGCGACGTTAGCCAGCACCTCATGCCAGTCGCAAAGCCCTGCAGCTGCGTCGTACAACTGATCGATGAGAGCGTCGGGTGGTTCACGTGCGGCCGACATGGCTTTGAGCCGTGCTGCAACCGGAAGCAGCTTTGCCAATGAGCCACACGGATATCCGAGTCACCGGCTTCCAGGCTGGCTTGGTACACATGGTAACCTCCAGCATTGCATGGCATGGCATGCCTAGGCACCTTGAGCGCGACATTAGTTCTCCTCGAAGGCCACCTCGGTCAAGCTCACTTGACGCTTCATGTTTCTTAGGACGTATTCCTCCCTATGAAACTAACTGTAAAGTCTCATTACGAAATCGCACACCTGGTGGTTGTAAGAACTCGAACCCTGACCGGGATAGTAGTTCTGCTTACAACATCGAGGTGTACCATGACGCATCCGGCCGTCAGGGGCGAGGTGACACGGCGAAGGCCAACGCTGAACCTGGACTACTAAACCCAAGCGCCTCATCGCTGCCGCTGGACTACATTACCGGCGGGCCGCTTCTAGGCGGGCAGGTCAGTTCAGGACGCATGCTCTCACGCGTCGGTCGTCACCCCACGCTGCCAAGCCACGCCCGCCTCGTCCATGAGCAGACGTCCTGCCGCCTCGCTGTCTGCCCACTCGGCCCGCAACTGGCCCTGGAACACGACGCGCTGAATTCCTGCCTGGACCAGCGAGGCTGCACATGCCGCGCATGGCGGATGGGTGATGTAGGCCGTGCATCCAGTGAGCGACACCCGAGCGCGCAGCTGTGGCGACCGCATTGGCCTCGGCGTGCACGGAGAGGAGCAGCTTCGTTGGACGATCGGCAAGGCGCTCTGGTAGGTCGGTCACTCCGCGCGGGAAACCGTTGTAGCCAGTAACCCGGACCCGACGATCGTCGTCAACCACGGCGCAGCCGACCTTGGTCGTGGCGCTCCTGCTTTGCCACCTTAAGAGTGTATCGATCAGCCGAGTTGAGGACCAACCGGGCGCAGGAGGGGGTGTTTCTACTCCTTCGACATAGGCACCCTCGCCTACTCCCTGGCTGGCGTCTAATCGAGGGTCAGAAGATCTGCACTCGCTATCTCAGGTGGTCGGCAATCAGAGGTCTATGTCCGCTACCTGGGAGGCTGCCCAGCCATTGAGATGTCGGGGATGGGCGCGAGTCCGAAGTCCCGCCCGGGCCGGCTCTCGTCCCAGGCGGATGATGTGTCGCGGCTTTGCGCGCGGATCAGATCTCGGTCGCTTCAGACAACGTCAGCGCATCCTCGACATCGACGCCGAGATACCGCACCGTGCTCTCGAGCTTGGTATGGCCGAGGAGGATCCGCACAGCCCGCAAGTTGCCCGTACGCTTGTAGATGAGCGCGACCTTCGTCCGACGCAGACTGTGATTGCCATAGGCTGACCGGGCGAGGCCAGCGGCTTCGACCCAATCGCAGACCATGCGAGCATACTGGCGGGTGCTGAGGTGCTCCCCCGTCCTCGCTCGGCTGGGAAAGACATAGTCGTCGAGCACGCCGCCGCGGTGGTTTAGCCAGGCGAGCAGGCTATCGCGGGTCCCTTCGGTCAGCTCGAATTGCACCGGCTGGCCCGTTTTCTGCTGGGTGATCGTCGCACGGTGGCAAACGGTGGCATTCACGACCAGCTGGCCGATCTGTAGGCGAACGAGATCACAGCCCCTGACCTTGCTGTCGATCGCCAAATCGAACATCGCCAGGTCGCGGATACGCTGCTCGCGTTGGAGATATAGGCGGATGGCCCAGACCTGCTTCGGCTTGAGGGTCGGCTTGGGACCGATGAGGCGACCCTTGTTCCACGCCACGACAGGCCGTGTACGTGGCAGCGGGACCTTTGATTGCTGGCGTTGCACGACGCCTCTCCTGAGCCGCGGGATCGCGGCACGAGGTGAATGGCGTCGGAGCTCGAGAAGCTGGCCGGAGGCAGTCAGGCCGCTGCCCGGGGCCGATCTGCCGAAAACAGACATGCGCCGATCGCAACCCGACCAGCCGGTTTCGCCCCGGAGCTGACCACAGACAGTTGTAGATGCTGCGAGGGGCAGCTGAGGCTACCCCTCCCAACCAACCCGCGCCGCCGTGGTATACGATTTGACGCTGTGTGCGATCCGTCCCAACGGGTGACGCGAGGGTGCAATGAGAACGGCTCTCCATCTATTGGGCTGCATGGGTCGGAGGAATGCCCTGGCGCTGCTGCCGGCGATGATGATCGGCCCCGCCATGGCAACAGGCTCCGATGACGCCAGGTTGATCGCGCCCGGCGGTGTGCTGCGCGCCGCGCTCATCGCGTCCAACCCGGTGCTGGTCGCACGCGGCATTGAGGGCGGGCCACCAGGGGGCGTCACGGTGGAGTTGGCCGAGGCGCTGGCGCGGTACCTCGGCGTGCCACTGCGCCTGCTCCCCTACGACAATCCAGCTAGCTACAACGGGAGCATCGGCCGTGATGAGTGGGATGTCGGCCTCGCCGCCCGGGACCCATCCCGTGAGGCCGTACTCGCCTTCAGCCGGCCCTTCATGGAGGTCGATGGCGGCTACGTCGCCCGGCCCAGCACAGGGCTACGGCGTGCCGACGAGGTCGACCGGACGGGCCTGCGCATCGCGGTCGCGCAGGGCTCCGCCCCCGACGCCGTCCTGACACGGTCCATTCGTCAGGCAACCCTCGTGCGCATTCCCGGCGGCGAGGCGGCGGCGCGGGCGGCTCTCGCCGAGAACCGGGCCGACGTCTACGCCGACAATCTGCACATCTGTCACCGCATTGCCGATGCGCTGGCAGGCGCGGGTGTCCTCGGGGGTCGGTTCAGCACGGTGCGTATGGCGGTCGCTGTGCCGAAGGAGAACGCCGCGGCGCTGTCCACGCTCGACCGCTTCGTCGAGGCAGCACTCCGCGACGGCCTGGTGGCAGGTGCCATCGCTCGCGCTGGACTGCGCGGGGTCCGGCCAGCGACGGGAGCCTGACGCCAGCCGCGCTACGCCACCTGGGAGCCTGACCTGGGCAAAGGTCTGGAAACCGCCCTTCTCGGTCGGTCGAGGCTGGAGCCTCTACACCGGCATACGGGAAGTCCCCTTCGCTCCGCCGACGACCGACATGGGCGCTGAGCAGCCGTGGCCGGTGGTGGCCTAAGTTGGCCGAAAGCGGCAGGTCCGCTGTCTGGAGGCGCATCCGACACAGCGGCCGCGGGTAGGGCGGGCCGAACTGGCTGCTCCCGACCTCAACCGGATCTTGGCACCGGAGTCCCGCGACGGGTAAGCCCCTCGCCATCGGGGCAGTCAGGTCGGTGCGGAACCCCTGACTTCTGTGCCCATTGCTGGGCGAAGGGGGTTGCGGATTGCACCTCGGCATGGGCGAAGGCTAGCCTAGCAAGGCAACGAGGCTACGGGGGACGTAACAGTGCCCGACGAACCTATGGCCGCCGCCCCGCCACCGCCGCCCGCCACCCTGCTCGGGATGATGACGGGCTACTGGGTCTCGCAGGCCCTGTACGTCGCCGCCAAGCTGGGCGTCGCCGACCTCCTCGCCGACGGGCCACGACCGGTCGATCATCTGGCCGCGGCGGCCCAAGCCGATGCCGCCTCGCTCCGGCGGGTACTGCGCGCGCTGGCGAGCGTGGGCGTCTTCACCGAGGCGAGCCCTGGCGTCTACGCGCTGACGCCCCTCGCGGCGCTGCTGCAAACCGACACGCCGGATTCCATGCGTTCGCTCGCCATCATGTACGCGGAAGAACAGTACCGAGCCTGGGGCAATGCGCTGCACAGCGTGCGGACGGGGAAGACCGCCTTCGAGGACGTGTTCGGCATGAGCTACTTTGCTTACCTCGCTCGGAATCCCGAGTCCGACCGCACCTTCAACCAGGCCATGACGGGCTGGACGGCGCAGGTAGTCGAGGCCGTTACCGAGGCATACGACTTTTCGACCTTCAAGACGATCGTGGACGTGGGAGGCAGCTACGGGACGCTGCTCGCCGCCGTCCTTCGCGGCAACCAGAGCGCGAGCGGGATCCTGTTCGACCAGCCGCACGTGGCTGCCGCCGCGGGGCCGCACCTGGCGTCCGCGGGCTTGGCGGATCGGTGCTGGGCTGTAGGAGGGGACTTCTTCACCGAGGTCCCGGCGGGCGGGGACGCGTACGTGCTCTCCCAGATCCTGCATGACTGGGACGACAAGCGCAGCATCGCTATCCTCCGGCAATGCCGCCGTGCGATGCCGCCGCATGGGAAGCTCCTCGTGATAGAACTTGTCTTGCCGACGGGCGAGGAGCCGTCGTTCGGAAAGTGGCTCGACCTCCACATGCTCGTGCTGTTGGGCGCGCGCGAGCGAACGGCCGAGGAGTACAGGACATTGCTCGATGTGGCGGGCTTCGACCTCGCTCGCGTCGTTCCCACGAGGGTCGGGCAGGCCATCGTGGAAGCCGTCCCACGCGGTGGCGCTGCGCATAAACCTTGATGTCCGCACCGCCAGTGACCAAGGGCTTGAGGCAGCCGCGCGGTTTGAACGTCCGCTTGCCACCGAAGCCGGGCATCGATCTGCCGAGAAACCATGTCCGCTTTCAAGGAGGTGATAACGGCGAGTGGACGGCCGAGTTGGGCGCTGAGCAGCCTCAACGGGCCGCACACGTATGTCTGCTTCCCACCAATTCTGTTGAAAAAGGCGCTGTTCGGACCTGCCGGATCGAGGCCCCGCGACCGTGGCAGATGGCGATTGCCGCCCCGGCGTTCAGCCAGCGGGCGCTGGCGCTGGTAGCGGGATCAGCTTGGCCAGCTCGCGGAGGTTCTGGGCCGCCGCCGCCAAATAGAACTCGTCGCGGGCACCGTTCGGGCCCCGCAGTCGCAGGCGGGCCAGACCGAGGATGCGCTTGAGGTGGGCGAATAGCATCTCGACCTTCTTTCGCTACCGCCTTGAGACCGCGTAGGCCTCGGTCTCGGCGATGTCGCGCGCCATGTCGCGGGCGCCTTCGTGGATGGAGCGCAGGATCTTGCGGGCTGGCCGGTTCGGACAGCAGCGGGGCTTCAGCGCGCAGACGCCGCAGTCGTGCTTGGTGGCGCGATACCGCATGAGGCCGTCGGCATCGACGCCGTGCCGGGGCCGCGCGAACTGGCGCCGGTAGTGCAGCAGCTCCTTGCCGGCCGGGCAGATATAGAGGTCGCGCTTGCGGTCATAGATGAAGTCGGAGCGGCTGAAGGTGCCATCCTTGCGCTCCGACTTGTCGAACACCGGATATGCGGCTCGATGCCCTGCTCGTGGGCCAGCCAGCCCAGCATGGCCGCCGAGCCGTAGCCGGTGTCAGCGATCAGGCGCTCGGGCCAGAGGTCGAAGGTCTCGGCCGTGCGGGTCAGCATGGTTTGCGCGGCGCCGACCTCGTCCTGGCGTACCGCCGTGGTGGCCTCGACGTCGACGATCACGGCGTGCTCGGCGTCGATCAGATAGTTGTCGCAGTAGGCGTAGCAGGCCGGGCCAGCGGCCGCTGCCGTCCAGCGCGCAGCCGGGTCGGTGGGCGAGACGAACTTCGGCGGCACCTCGGTCGCCGCACCGAAAGCGGTGTCGTCGAGCACGGCCAGGTACTCGTCCACAGCGCGGCTGGCGTCCGCTGTGTTCAGCTCCTCGCGGCGGGCAACGCCCTTCTGCCGGTTCGCGTCCGCCCGGATCATGCTGGCATCCACCACGAAGCCCTGGCCGCCAACAATGCCCTCCGCCATGCAACGGCGCACCGTTGCCTCGAACACCTGACGCAGCAGGTTGCTGTCGCGGAAGCGGCCATGCCGGTTCTTGGAGAAGGTGGCGTGGTCCGGGACGGCGCCGTCCAGGCCAAGGCGGCAGAACCGACGATAGGCGAGGTGCAAATGAACCTCTGCGCACAGCCGCCGCTCGGACCGGCTGCCGCAGCAGTAGCCGATCAGCAGCATGCGGACCATCAGCTCGGGGTCGACCGAGGGACGGCCGATTGCGCTGTAGTAGGGCTCGAGCTGCCGACGGATGTCGCTCAGCGCAACGAAGCGGTCGATCGAGCGCAGTAGGTGATCGGTGGGGACGTGCTCCTCCAGGCTGAAGCCGTAAACAGCGCCTCCTGCCGGACCTGCCGCTCGCCCATCATGGCCGTACCCTCCGCCACCAGGAGGACTGAACAGCGGCAGCGCAGCGCCTCAACCGACCTTTTTCAACGGAATCGGCCAAAAGCGGACTATCGGTTTAGCGGTGCGGGACGCGAAAAGCGGACATATGTCTAGCTTGCCGCCAATAATTGGCTGGGGACGGCAAGTCGTTTCTCAAGTGGCAGTCGAGGCGGTTGCCGACCGAACCTTCTCCAAAGGGCGGCGCCTCCGGCCACATTCTGATGGCTCATTTCGACCGTGGTGGGCCAAGCTAATATGCGGTCCGGGCAAACCGGGCCGGTCCACCTCTGCTATCCAGATAAACCCTGAAGCTGGTGGCAACTAAAACGGGGAGGCGCCCATGCTCGGCCTGATGCAGCAGCATCCCCTGCTGCTCTCATCCATCATCGCCCACGCTGCCCGCCACCATGCGGAGGCAGAGGTGGTCTCAAAGCTACCGGACGAAACGCTGCACCGCACCACCTATGTCGAAGTGGAGCGGCGCGCTCGCCGCCTGATAGCCGTGCTGCGTGGCCTCGGGGCGCGTCCAGGCAATTGTGTGGCATCCATGGCTTGGAACAATTTCCGCCACCTGGAGCTCTACTACGGCATCTCTGGCATGGGGGCGGTGTGCCACGCGGTGAACCCGCGCCTGGCGCCGGACGACATCGTTTTCATCATGCGGGACGCCGCCGATGGCTTGTTATTCGCCGACTTGGCCTTCGCCCCACTGGTGACGCGGATCGCTCCGGAACTGCCCGAGCTGCGTGCCGTGGTGATGCTTTGCGACGCGGCGGAGATGCCGGCGGACCTTATCTTGCCCTCGGGCGTTGCCCTGTACGCCTACGAGGCACTGATACGCGAGGCGCAGGAAGAGCCGGCCTGGCCGAGCTTCGACGAGGAATCGGCCTGCTCGCTCTGCTATACCTCGGGCACCACCGGGCGGCCAAAGGGCGTGCTCTACAGCCACCGCGCTTCGGTGCTGCATGCCTACGCAGCTAACATGGCCGAGAATCTGGCCTTCCGCGCCACGGATCGGGTTCTGCCCGCCGCCTCCATGTACCATGCCGCGGGTTGGGCCATCCCCTATTGCGCACCCATGGTGGGCGCCGCGTTGATCTTGCCCGGACGGCACCTGGACGGCACCTGGACGGCGCCAGCCTGTCGCGGCTCCTGAACGAGGAGCGGGTCACCTTCGCAGCCGGCGTGCCGACCATCTGGCTCGGAGTCCTGCAGCACTTGCAGGCCAGCGGCGAGCGCTTGGCCACGCTGCGCCGGGTGGTCAGTGGTGGCTCCGCCGTACCTCGGGTGATGATCGAGAAGCTCGCAGCCCAGGGCGCAGAGGTACAGCAGGCCTGGGGCATGACCGAGACCGGGCCGCTTGTCGCCATGAATGCGCCGAGGCCCACCACGCTCGGTTTGTCGCCTGAAGAGGCAATGCGCCTCCGACTGAAGCAGGGCCGCGCTGTCTGCGGCACCGACATCCGCATCGTGGACGCGGAGCGACGCGAACTGCCCTGGGACGGCGTGGCTTTCGGCGACCTGGAGGCACGTGGCCACTGGGTCTGCCGCGAATACCTGCACCGTGGCTCCGAAGGTGCCGCCGACGCCGAGGGCTGGTTCCACACGGGCGACGTGGCCACCATCGACCCGAACGGCTATGCTGAGATGGTCGACCGCTCCAAGGACCTGATCAAGTCGGGGGGCGAGTGGATCTCTTCCATTGCGCTGGAGAATATCGCCGTGTCCCACCCTGACGTGGCGGAGGCGGCCATTATCGCCGCGCAGCATCCAAAATGGATGGAGCGGCCGCTGCTGTTAGTCGTGCCGAGGCCTGGCCATGAGGTCGATCCCGCTGGCGTGTTGGCGCTGTATGAAGATGGCACGGTGGCGCGCTGGTGGCTGCCAGATGCGGTGGTGGTGGTAGACGAGTTACCGCACACCGCGACCGGCAAGCTGAACAAACTGGCCCTGCGGGCGCAATACGGTGATTACCTATTGCGGTAAGAGGCCATGGACTGAGCAGACCTCGACCTCGAGATGGGACGTGCTTCTCCATGGCGCCAGGTTGCGCCGTTCCGGCGGCGCCCGCTTCCCGCTGGCCGCCTCTCTCGGTCAGCGGGGGGCCGAGCACGCTTAGTCCGCTTTCAGGAAGCCGGGCTCGTCCAGATGGCAACCGACGGACTACTTCCGCCGTGTCACCTCAACCCAAGTACCTGACCAGCGAGCGGCTACCAGGTCAGTGGCGTTGCGCACAAATGGCGCTTACGGCGCTGCTTGTAACCACAATGACCCTTATGCGACATCGGATGCCGGTCGCTGCGCATGCCTTCCATGCAAGGGCCCAGCGCAGGAACTGCCGGGAAGCTAAAAGCGCAATGGTCAGTGCGCGAATCAAGGGCTTGCAGTCGTCATCGGAAATGCAGAGTGCTCCGGCTGCTGCTCCGCTCTGGACGGTCGCTGCCTGACCACCCGTCATGTCGTCATGAAGCGCCTCACCACATTCTCCAGCAGGCGGGAGACCGGCCCGGCAAAGGCCCGGC
>NZ_JCACHU010000174.1:0-14701 GCF_059504005.1 Belnapia sp.
CCGGATCGCACATCCCAACCGGATAGGGAATCCTCTGTCTCGGTCAGAACACTAGGTGGAAGCCTAGGCGTGCGCCTATGTCGAAGCCCGTCGAGCGCGTCGAAGTCATCACCGGTCGGGAGCGCCGGAGGCGCTACACTGCCGAGGGTCGGAGGCACTGCCTCCGACGGCCGGCTGGTCGAGGAGACGACCCGGCTTGGCATGATGGTCTCGGCCGTCGCCCGGCTCCATGGGTTGATCTCCTCTGGAGCTCAACCTCCCAGCCTCCTGCTCGGATGGAGGCGGCGCCTGGCCGAGGGTGGCCTCGAGGCTGTCAGAGCGGACGAGGACGTGGTCCCGGCCAGCCGGGTCCATGAGCTCGAGGCGAAGGTCCGCGAGCTGCAACGCCTGCTCGGCCGCAAGACGATAGAGGCCGAGATCCTCCGTGAGGCGCTAGACCAGACCCGCCAAAAACTCGCGTTGCGCTTGCCGTCGCTACCACCGGTCGGTTCCCGGTGAAGACCGTGGCCGACACCCTCGGCGTGGCGCGGTCGAACCTGGTGGATCAGCTCCGGCATCCCGAGCGGCGCCGCCGCGGCCCGTACCAGCGAGCCGGGGACGACGACCTCCTGGCCGAGATCCGCGCCATCACCGACGCGCGGCCGACCTACGGCTACCGCCGTGTCGCAGCCCTGCTGAACTGCACTAGGCGGGCCTCCGGCGAGCCGCCGATCAACCGCAAGCGCGTCCTCCGGCTCATGCGTCAGGCCTCCCCGACCCCCTACAGCCGCACACCAATAGGCGGCCGATCCGTGCCCACGAGGGCACCGTCGTTGCCCCGGCCTCGAATCAGCGCTGGGCCTCCGATGGCTTCGAGATCCCCTGCTGGAACGGCTAGGTGGTTCGCGTCGCCTTCGCCATCGACACCCATGACCGCGAGGTCATGGCCTGGGTCGCCACGATCGGCGCCGGGATCAGCGGCGAGATGATGCGCCACATGATGCTGGAGTGTGTTGAGCGTCGGTTCAACGCCGTCCGCGCTCCAAAGCCTGTCCAGTGGCTCGCCGACAACCGCTCGGCCTACACCGCAGGCGAGACGGCGGACGTCGCCACCGCGCTCAACCTCGTCGCTTGCTTCACACCAATCCGCAGCCCCGAGAGCAACGGTGTCTGCGAGGCTTTCGTCAAAACCATCAAGCGCGACTACGTCCGGGTGAACCCCCGCCCAGATGCCCTCTCTGTCCTCCAGCAGCTACCCGCCTCGTTCAACGACTACAACGCAGTCCACACCCACAGCGGCTTGCGCATGTTCTCGCCGCGTGAGTTCATTACCCACCAGTCAACCGCCCAAGCTGCGTGTCCGGTCTAACAGGGTGCACTCCAGCCCGCTTGTTCAAGTGACGGCACGGCTGCACGGCTGGTTCTGTGCCTCTCCCTGGCTGACCGCCTGAGGGATTTGCTGGCATGCTTCCAGGCCGAGCTGCAGGACAGCTACCCGGAAACGGTGCTGCGGACCCTGCAGCGGCGGCTGAAGCAGTAGCGAGGCGATGCGGCGCGCCAGCTGGTGTTTGGGGCCAGATCTGAGGCCATGGCTGAGAGCGGTGATGAGGCAACGGGTGTAGCGGATGAGGCAACTGGATCCTGCTCGTGAGCATTCCGGATGAGGCAATACGGGCTCGCATCCAGATCGTCGCGCTACAGGGATCGGCTCACCTTGCTACTCTTGAGGAAAGAGGTTTAGAGCAGACTCTCCCCTCACACCATCGGACTCAGCACAAGTTTTACCAGGGCCCATTGGCCTCTGTGCAAAATCGTAATTCAGTCCCATTTTCGATGCTTTGACCTGGACACCACCGTTGCAGCTAAGATATGGTGCTCTCGTGAGGCGCAACAGTATGGCGCGTAGCGACGCGGCCTGATGTGCGCAAATCGGCGGCCGTCAGTAGGAGGGGCCAGTCATTCCGTTGGAATCCCACAACGCTTCGAAATCGAAGCGAATAATGTTGGTTTTCGGCACACGGCCTGAGGCCGTAAAAATGGCCCCTATCGTGCGCCGGTTGGCCGAAACGCCAGAATTTGTTCCGCTGGTCTGCGTTACCGCACAGCATCGCCAGATGCTGGACCAAATCCTTGAGGTTTTTGGTATAAGACCAGATTACGATCTTGATATCATGCGTAATGCGCAAGGCTTGACCTACATTACGACGGCGGCATTGGAGGGCTTGGCGGGGGTATACGCCACAGCCAAGCCAGACCGCGTGCTAGTGCAAGGCGACACCACGACTACATTCGCGGCAGCGCTCGCCGCCTTCTATGCTCGCGTGCCGGTCGGGCATGTTGAGGCGGGGCTGCGCACTTGGAACATGTACTCTCCTTGGCCGGAGGAGATGAACCGAAAGCTCACTACCGGGATCGCTGACCTGCACTTCGCGCCGACCACAACCTCCCGCGACAACCTGCTACGCGAGGGCGTCGATCCGGCCCGGGTCCACGTTACCGGCAATACTGGAACGGACGCGCTTTTCGATGCACTCGCCATCCTCGATGCCAATGCTGAACGCCGGGCTCAGCTGGACGCACTGTTGCCCCGCCTCAATCCAGCACACCGCATCGTGTTGGTCACAGGCCATCGGCGTGAGAATATCGACGGGGGTCTTGAGCGTGTCGCTCGGGGCTTGCGTGTTCTCGCAGACCGCGGCGGCTTGGAGGTGGTTTACCCCGTGCACCTTAACCCAGTGGTGCGGCAGGTCGCGCGGGAAACACTCGGGGACCATCCGAATATCCACTTGATCGAGCCGCTTGATTACCTTCCATTCGTCAATCTGATGCGCCGCTCCGATCTGATTGTGACCGATTCCGGCGGTGTGCAGGAGGAGGCACCCTCCCTCGGTAAGCCGGTGTTGGTCACCCGTGACACGACGGAACGGCCCGAGGCAGTCGAGGCCGGGACGGTCGAGCTGGTTGGCACCAGCACCGAGCGCCTAGTCGATCGCGCTGTCCGGTTGCTCGACGATCCAGATGCGTATGCGGCGATGAGCTTTGCCCACAACCCCTACGGCGACGGTCAAGCCGCCGCCCGCATCATCAAGGCGCTCCTGCATGCATAGCTTCACCCGCATCTCCGTCATCGGCCTGGGCTACATTGGTCTGCCGACCGCCGCCGTGTTCGCTGAGAACGGGATCGAGGTGGTTGGCGTGGATACGAACCCACGCGTAGTAGAGACCATTAACAAAGGACAACCGCACTTCGGTGAGCCGAACCTCGACGCTCTAGTGCGCCGGGTAGTGGAGAACGGCAAGCTGCGCGCGGCGGCTATGCCGGAACCTGCAGACGCCGTGATCATCGCCGTGCCCACACCGCTCAACGGCCACGGCGAGAGCGCGCGGCCCGACATTGGCTACGTTGAGGCTGCTACCCGTGCTGTTGCGCCCCTGCTGTCTGCCGGCACGTTGGTGATCGTCGAGAGCACCGTGCCTGTCGGCACCACCGAGCATGTAGCCACAATTCTAGCGGAGATGCGCCCGGATCTCACTTTTCCGCAGCAGGCCGGCGAGATGGCGCAGGTGCAAGTGGCTCACTGCCCTGAGCGTGTGTTGCCTGGTCGCATCCTGCACGAGGTGGTCAACAACCCCCGGGTCATCGGCGGCATGACCCGCAAATGCGCCCAGCGTGCTGCAAGCCTCTACAAGATCGTGGTGCAGGGGGAATGCCGCGTCACCAATGCACGCACGGCCGAGCTGGCGAAGCTGACTGAGAACGCCTACCGTGACGTCAACATTGCATTTGCCAATGAAATGTCCATTATCTGCGACAGGCTCCGCATCAATGTGTGGGAGCTGATCGCAATGGCAAACCTGCATCCGCGCGTGAATATTCTCAGTCCCGGGCCTGGCGTCGGCGGGCACTGTATCGCAGTGGATCCATGGTTCATCGTTGCAACAAATCCGAACGAAACAAATCTGATTCGCCAGGCGCGTTTGATCAACGATGCGAAGCCCGGCTTCGTCTGTGCCAAAGTGCGTGAGCGCGCGGCAGAGTTGAAGCATCCCGTCATCGCCTGCCTTGGCCTGTCATACAAGAAGGACGTGGACGATCTTCGCGAGAGCCCAGCCGTCGAGATCGTTGCTCGCCTGGCGAAAGAGCGAGTAGGCGAGTTGCTGGTGGTGGAGCCACACATCTCCATCTTGCCTGCCGAACTCTCCGAGCTCGACTTAAAGCTGGAAGACTTCGACCGCGCTATGGAACGCGCGAACCTCGTCCTGCTGCTGGTTGATCATATGAGCTTCATGCAGCTGGATCGTGACTTGCTGAAGGATAAGTTTGTCATCGACACCCGGGGCGCTTGGTAAGGCTGCGAACGGACGGGCGGCCATGCTGATCCAACACGTCTTCGACCACTCTTTGCCACTGCAGAGCGGCTACGTGTATCGCAGTCTCGGCATCCTCGGTGCGCAACGCGCGATGGGCTGGGAAACGGTGCATTTGACCACACCGCGGCACAACGCGGGCGAGCCGTCCGTCGAAATGGTGGACGGGTGGGAGTTTCACCGTACGCCGAAGCCGACGGGACTACTCGCCGGCAAGCCGGTGGCACGCGAGGTGCTGGAGATGCGCGCTGTTGAGCGTCGTCTCGATGAGGTTATCGCGCGGCGCCGGCCGGACATCGTGCATGCGCATTCGCCGGTGCTGGCCGGGCTCCCGGCACTTCGGGCGGCGCGTCGGGCGAGGCTGCCCTTCGTCTACGAGGTGCGCGCGCTGTGGGAGGACGCGGCGGTCGACCTCGGCACTTCACGAGCTGGTGGCCTCCGGTACCGGGCAACGCGGGCATTGGAAACTCGCGTGCTTCGACGCGCTGACGCTGTGGCAACCCTTTGCGATGGAATGCGGCGCGAACTTGCTGCGCGTGGTGTGTCCGAGGACCGACTAATAGTGATACCAAATGCTGTAGACATTGGCGCCTTCTCCAGCGCACGGGAACGGGATCCAGCGCTGGTTCGCGACCTGGGATTGGACGGACGCTTAGTGCTCGGTTTCATCGGCTCCTTCTATCACTACGAAGGCCTCGACCTGCTTATCCAAGCGTTGCCGACCATCCGGGCCGCGAGGCCTGAGGCGGCCGTGCTGCTGGTCGGTGGCGGTCCGGAAGCGGCGCGGCTGGAGGATCTGGTTCGGCAACTGGGCCTCGAGGAAGCCGTTCGCTCGATCGGACGCATCCCCCATAACCAGGTGCGAGCTTACTACGACTTGGTGGATCTGCTGGTTTATCCGCGCCGCCGCATGCGGCTGACCGACCTTGTCACGCCACTGAAGCCGTTAGAAGCTATGGCCGAGCGCAGACTGGTAGTTGCCTCCGACGTAGGGGGGCACCAGGAGCTGATCCGCGACGGCGAGACCGGGTACCTATTCGCCGCTGACGACGCTGAGGCGCTGGCGCGGCGCGTTCTAGCTGCGGTGAACGATGTCCACCGGCATCCAGCGATACGGGAGGCTGGTCGACGCTTCGTGGAAACGGAACGGAACTGGGCAGCCAGCGCGGCCCATTACCGGCCAGTTTATGAGCGGTTGCTAGCGCCGCGACGCGACTGACGACAGCACGCTTATGGGTGATGGAGCCAGTATACGACGAGGCTTGATAGTTCGCGTATTGCCCAGGCCGAGAGGCGTAGCGCCTCAGCGTGCGGCAGGAGCGGGTGGATTGAGAAGCACCAGGGACTGTATGTGCCTGCGAAGGCGGTGGGCGCCGCGATCAGCTCCAGACCTGCTGCGCAAACGGAAAACACCGCCTGTGGCATGTGCCAAGCATGGGTCACGCCGAGCTCGCGCTTGATCCCGAGCGGGCGGAGAACGTAATTACCCAATCCCTCTCTGACTTCTGGGGCGTAGCGGTCAGGCCGTGACAGTCGTCAGCATCGTATCGAATACGCGTACCCTGTACTGACCTGCTGGACTTGCTCCGCTTTAGTGGAGGGGCATTGGGTCAGGTAACGGCCATTTTCTCGAACTGTGTGGGGCTTGTGCAGTCGAGCGCGGAATGGCGCCGGATGGGGTTGTAGAAGCCATCGATGGTGCGGCCGATGGCAGCCGTGGCGCTGGCACGCGTCTCGAAGGCGGTGCGCCGGACGAGGTCTGATGTCAGCGTCTTGAAGAATGTCTCGACCATGGCGTCGTCGAAGCAGTTTCCCCGCCCGGACAGGGAGATCAGGATGCCAAGGGCCTCGAGCTCGGCTTGGTAGTCCTGGGAACAAGCTTGCGACCCGCGGTCCGAATGGTGGATCAGCCCCGCTGCCGGGCGGCGCATGACAACCGCTTGCCGTAGCGCCGCCAAGGCTGGATCGCGGTGCAGCCTATCGCTGGTCGACCAGCCCACGACGCGGCGGGCGAACAGGTCGATGACGACGGCAAGGTGCAGCCAGCCCTCCTTTGTCCAGATGTAGGAGATGTCGGCTCCCCATGTCTCATCCGGGCCTGCCGCGGTGACATCCTGATCGAGCAGGTTCGGTGCCACTGGCCAAGCATGGTGGCTGTCGGTTGTCCGCTTGAACCGCCGCTTCTGCCGCGCCCTGGGTCCATTCTCCCGCATCAGGCGCGCCGTCCGGCGGCGGCCCACGGTCAAGCTGTCGTCACGCAACTCGCGCGTCATGCCTGGGCTGCCGTAGGTGCCGTTGCACAGCGCCAAGGCCGACCGGACAGGCGCCAGCAGCACCCTGTTCTCGTGTTGGCGGCAACAGGTTGGGCGCCGCTTCCCGGCGAAGTAGCCGCTTTGACTGACGCCAAGGACGCGGCACCGGCGGTGCACGGGGAACTCGTTCTTCGCCTCGTCAACGAGCCTGAAGCTCATCGACTTCCCTCCCGGGCAAACAAAGCGGTGGCGCGCTTCAGGATGTCCCGCTCCTGGCGAAGGATCT
The DNA here is from genome assembly GCF_059504005.1 of Belnapia sp. Taxonomy (NCBI): domain Bacteria; kingdom Pseudomonadati; phylum Pseudomonadota; class Alphaproteobacteria; order Acetobacterales; family Roseomonadaceae; genus Belnapia; species Belnapia sp. The sequence continues at coordinate 6,886 of NZ_JCACHU010000174.1, forward strand.
CGTTCTCCCGCCGCAGCCGCTTCAGCTCCGCCGCCACGTCCGGCGCTGTCGATCCGCCAGGCGCTTCCGCCGCGCGATCCCGGCTGCGGCCGAGCCCGCGCACCAGCGTCGAAAGCCCTACCCCGAGATCCTCCGCGAGCTCCCGCCCGGTTCGCTCGCTCGTCCGAACCAGCCCAACCGCCTCGTCCTCAAACGCCTTCGTAAACCGTCGCTGTTGCTTCATGACGGTCCTCTTGCGTCATCGGGACCTCTCCACTTCTCCGAGGCAAGTCCACGCGGAGTTGTATCGTTTAGCTGTTGCGCAGCGCAGGAGGCAGAGCCGCTGAGACGACGGTGAGCAGACTCTGATGCGCGGGTTGGTTACCGCATTCCCATGTGTTCGTCCGGGGCTACCTCGATCTGCCAGCGGGCGTCGACAGTTGTCGGCCACACAGTTCGCTCGAGGGTTCCCCTGCCGGGGCCCTGCCCCCAGCGCTGCGCAACAGGATGTGCTGTTCGGGTTTGGACCGGCCTCCTTTGGTGGTGGTGCCGCTGTTTGTGGCGGTCGATCAGCCGGTGCACTGCGGTTCTACTGCACGACCAATCGCCCACTAAAAGGCGGCCATCTCGCGTGCGATCGCGGTCACGACGATGCCCTGCCGTTTGCCGGCTGCCATGAGCTTGCGATAGCGGCTGCAGAGGCGGAGTTGGGCCTTCCAGGCGATGTCGCATACCGCCTTGGGCAGATTGGCTTGCCGCTCTTGCAGCAGCCGGCTCTTGCGGGCTGGAAAGCGGTAGGTCCAGGCGCCCTCGATCAGGACGCGCCGCGCCCGACTGTTGCCGGCCTTGGTGATGCCACCACGCCGGACCCGCTCTCCGGTCGAACTTTCGGAGGGGACCAGACCGAGATAGGCCATCAGTTGTCGAGGGGTCTCGAAGCGGCGCACGTCGCCGCTTTCCGCCACGAAGGTAACCGCGGTGAGGAGGGCGACACCGCGCATGGCCTGGTAGGCCGCGATCACAGGTGCCATGGACCAGGAGGGCACCAGCTCAGCGACCTGCTTGCTCAGCCGCTCCAATCGGTCTTCAGCATCCGCGATGGCCTGCCGGTATTCTGCCAGCACAAGATACCCGGCCGGGTGCTCGAACTGCAGCTCGCACAGCCATCGCGTGTGTGCCCGGCTCCAGGAGCTGCGACCGCTGAACACCCGGCCATGGCGAAGCAGGAAGGATTGCAGATGCTGGCGCTTCGCGCGCAAGTCCTCCATCGCTGTCTCGCACGCACGCACCAGCTCACGGATGGCCTCATGTCCCGGGTCCGGAACCCAAACCGGCGTGAGCTCGCCGGCACGGTGCAGCTTGGCCAGGGTCAGCGCATCCCGCCGGTTGGTCTTGACCCGCTCGCCCGGGCGCTTCGGGATCAGCGACGGCGCAACGACAACGCAGTCGTGGCCAAGTGCGGTGATTTGGCGCTGCAGCCCGTAACCGGTCGGACCGTTGACGGCAGTGCCGTCAACCATAGGCAAAGAACAGCCGCTTGTGCCGCTCGGCCAACTTGCGGACCAGACGCTCGACCGCCTCGGAGGTGCTGGCGATGTCGCCAAAGAAACGCACCTCGCCGTCGCGTCCTGCCGCAGCCAGCGCGACAGAGATCGTCAGCTTCGAGGTATCCAGGCCGACATAGACTTCGCTACCGTCCCGCATGGCTCGTCCCCTATGCATGAGGCTCTACGCTGGCCCATCCAGCGCAACCCTCGCTCGTCGCATATTGCGGGACGAGCCACCGCTGCGACGACGAACATACAGTCTGCATAAAGCTTTGATGCACGCTTCGGAATCTGTTGGAAAACTGGCATGCCACCCTTGGTGAGATTTGAACTCTATGACGAAGCGTCGATACCCAGCACCTGCCGGAACAGCGTGAGTTGGCCCGCCGTCGTTTCATCCCAGCCGAAGCCTTCCGCATAGCGCCGGGTTGCCGCCCGTTCGGGCGGATTGGCCAGCAGCCGTCGCACGCCCTCGGCGATCGCCGCTGAGGTCAGCGCATCCACTACTAGGCCTGCCTCCGGCGCCGTCACCGCCTCGCGGCTGCCCCAAGCCGGGCTTGCCACAACGGGGGTGCCGCAAGCCATCGCCTCCAGTAGGACGTTCGCCCAGCCCTCGCGGCTCGAAGCCAGCACCAGCGCATCCGCCGCACTGTAATAAAGCGGCAGCCGCGCATGGGGCTGCGCCCCGAGGAAGCGCACCCGCTCCGCCACGCCGAGGCGCGCGGCGAGCGCCTGCAGGGTCATGCGCTCCGGCCCCTCGCCTACGATGAGTAGTCGGTGTTCGGGCAAGTCGCGCAGTGCCTCGACGACTAGGTGATGGCCCTTGCGCTCGATCAGAAACCCGACTGACAGCAACGTCTGCTCGGGGCCTATCCCAAGCGCCGCCCGGGCACCGGCGCGATCGGGCTCGGGGCGGAAGGCCTGTAGGTCGACCCCGTTGCGGAGCACGGTCACTTTCTCTGCCGGCGCGCCAAGCGCGACCAAACCTTCCTTCAATCCGGCGCTCACGGCGATAAGGCCGTCGGCATTCCGGAGCGCGTTCTGAATCAGCCGGCGTGGCACAGCATAGCGGGGCAACAGGCTGGTATCCGAGCCCCGCGCAGTGATCACGACCGGCTTGCGGAACCGTCGACCCAACCAAACCGCGGCGACACCATCTGGATAAAGATAGTGTGCGTCAATTACATCGAAGACGAGGCCCTTGCGCATCAGCCGTGTGAGTGCGACGGCGGCGGCGCCATAAAGCACGAAGGGCGAGACTGACATACCAATGGCAGGAATGGCAGGGAAACGCGGGTGGTGCACGGCAATCCCATGCCGTTGCTCGCATCGCGGTGCTGCCGCATGCCGCGCCCATTCGCCAAACAGTGCAGCGCGGCTGGGGAACCACGGCACCGGCGCGAGGACTGTGCTTTCAGCCTCACCGGTGGCCAGAAGGTGGCGCAGCCGGTTTTCGACGAACACGCCATGATTGGGGCGCGCCGCGTTGGGATAAAGGGTGCTGAAGGTCAGTAGCTGTAGCACTGGCACCGCGCCAGGAGTTGCGATGGGGCGCATCGATCCGACGAGGGCGGTCATCAAATAGTTTCTCCACCGTGTTTGCAGCCGGCTCCGGCCAACTTCCCTGGTGTTCCTTCATGGTGAAAGGCCACCAGAAGCGGTCGTGGTCCGGAGGTACGGACCGGCAGCTCCAAAGCGCAAGCCAGCCAACGCCGAAAATCATGATGAGGAAGTAGAGGCTGTCCATCCAAAGAGCTCCATGGACGCATGACTGCTTTCATTTTAACGTTCCGGCCGCTGTCGCCGAGGATTTTGCAAGCGCACCACCCTGTCGCCATTGCATAGCAGCAGCTGTGTTAAAGGGAGCACGCTTGTGCTGCAACTCGCCGACAGCCAGCGTATGCGCACCGGCAATTGCGACCAACAGGGTCCAGTAAAAATCCCAATAACTCAGCGACAGAAAAGTGCCACCCACCAAATATGCAACGATTGAAACCTGTGCCATACGGCCGAAGTCGTAAGCCCAGGCGAGCTCTGGCCGATTGCGGGCCAGCCGCGTCAAGCGGATCGTATAAGCTGCTCCGGCAATAGTCAGGCCAAGCCAAACGCAAAAGCTTGGGAAGCCGTGCTCGCCCAGAAACTCGAACCAGATACTGTGGACGGCGCGCGCTGGTGCCAGCGGAGCCACACGATCCATCACTTCCCGTGTATAGGGACCCATAAAGCCGGAGCCAATCATCGGCCGGTCCAAAGCAAGCTTGAGAGCGCTTGACCACATCGTAAGTCGGTCGCTGGCTGAGCTATCCTCCTGATAGGTGCCGATTGTCTCCATGCGCTGCCCCCAGCCATCCGGCATGAAGGCTATTGCCGCAGCAACGCAAACGGCCAGGACGAGACCTGAAGCGACTTTACGGCGGGTGCGCAACCACATAACGCCGGTTGCGGCGAGGAGACCAAGCAACGCCCCGCGGGAGTAGCTAGCGACTACGGCGAGGAGCGTCAGCGTCATCACAGCAGCCAAGCTCAAGCGCACAAAGGCATGCTGTGATTGCATACGCAGATAGTTCATTAAAGGCAGCGTCACCAGCATGGCTACCGCGAGATGGTTGTTGTCCTCGATCATGGTCAGCTCGGGCCCATAAACCCGGTACTGACCACCGGTTAAAATTGTGAAGATGCCGCCGCGCACGCTGTAATATCCAATGGAGATGACCATAATCCATACCAGCGCGTGCAACCGTCGACGTTCAGTCAGTAATGCAGCGGTCAGCAGCAGCGCTAGCAACGCCTTTTCAACCCGACTCCACTTAGCCCAGACCTCGGCGGGTGGGGCCAAGGCAAACAAGGAGGTTAGTGTGAGGCTCGCCATCAGCGCCAGCATGAGTGCAGTCACCCAATTCAATACAAAACGCCGCGGCTCGCCCCCCAACACGCAGCCTACGATCGTCGCGCAAAACACCACTGCTGCCCAAGGTTGCTCAACCCCGATACCGTAAAGCTGCCGGTGCGGATTCATAAAGGAAATCCAGGACCATAGCAGCACTCCAACGAAAGGGCGTACCATGGCCAGAAGCAGCAATGCTGGCATCGCAGCGATAAAAACGGCGTCCCGCACCCGATGAGGTTCCTTTCCATTCCTAAGATTTGTAGGCTGCACCAGCGTTAAATCGGCATGTGATACGCTGCTTTACCGTCATTGCTTTCAGAGGTAATTTTCCCTCACCAGGATGAACATACAGTGATCGCCTCACTTCGCAAAATACTGAAACAGCCCCGCTCGGGCCGCCGGTAATAAGACGACAGATTTAAGAACATACAGGTCAGCACTTACCCGATAGAGGTTGTGAGTCGGCCTGCCGTAAGAATACCCATCCAGGTTCTATAGAAAAGATTGATCCGCATTCAGCTGATGGCGCTCGGTTTTATGTGGATCCAATCTTGGTAGTACGAAATATCGTCGACGAGCGGCTTCACGGTGTCCAAGCTTTTGGCGCATGAGCCGATATATGCTATGCTGCCATATAACATGTCCAGCATTGGTTGGAGTTTGCTGATACGGGCCAGGTGAATTTTTATTAAACTGGGTGGCGCTTGTCTGTCCATCGCAGCGCCTCCATGCCCTAGACCAGATGTCCGCCTGAGATAGGGGCGACCCGTCTCACAGTATGCAGGTTGCGAGGGTTGCGCCGGATAGTCCAGCACCGAGCCTCATGCATAGGGGGGACGGGTCATGGAGAAGCCTATCACCTATATCGGCCTTGACGTGCACAAGGAGACGATTGCGGTGGCCTTGGCCGAGGTGGGTAAGCGGGGCGAAGTCAGGGAGTACGGCACCATCGCCAACACCCCGACGGCGCTGAAGGCCTTGGCGAGCAAGCTGGCGAAGTCCGGCTCGGCGCTGCGCTTCTGCTATGAGGCCGGACCGTGCGGCTACGGGATCCAGCGTCAACTGAGCGCGGCGGGACATGACTGCGTCGTGGTTGCGCCCTCGCTGATCCCGCGCAAGCCGGGTGACCGGATCAAGACCGACCGGCGGGATGCAGCCAAGCTGGCGAGGTTGCACCGGGTGGGAAGAGCTGACCCCGGTCTGGGTGTCAGACCCGGCACCTGAGGCCGTCCGCGACCTGGTGCGGGCACGTCAGGCAGCCGTGCGTGCCCTCCGGCAGGCTCGCCAGCAACTATCTGGCTTTCTGCTACGGCAGGGCCATGTCAATGCTGAGATGGAATTGGTTCTCCCGCACTTCCCGTGCTGCCGTTGCTGGATCATGCGGCCTGTAGGACGCGTGCGCGGAGGAGCTCGAAGCCTGCACGGCCGTACATTGTCCGTTTGATCATCTTGATCCGGCAGATCTGGCCTTCGGCCGGACTAGTGGTCCACGGCAGATCGAGCGCGGCCCGCACGGCGGCGATGTCCCGGCGCAGCTCGGTGACGAAGGCGGCGAGCGGCGTAGACGCCGCGTCGGCCAGCACGTCATCGAGCGCCTCATCGCTGTGCCGCGGCAGCACCTGGACGAGCCGCCTGGCGACGGCAATCGCGGTGGAAAGAACTGGCACCTCCTCCAGCAGCCGCGCGGCGAACAGCCGATCGGGCGCGGACAGCGTGCTGGCGGCGGCCATCAGCAGCCGGGCGACGCGACGGCCGGAGGGCGGCCGCCAGGGTTGGCCATCCGCCATGACTGGCGCCCTGCCGGGGCTGTGCCTAGCCCGGCGCCGCTGCGTCGTCCAGGCCCGCACGATGGCAGGCCGGCCGGGGAAGCCCAGCGCGGCGAGTTCGCGCCACAGCTGGGCCGCGTTGCAGCAGCCCGTTGCCCAGCGCCGCTCCAGGTGCTCGCGGTAGGGATCAAGTAGGCTGCCACGAGGTGGCCTGCGCCAGGTCGGCATGGCACCCGCGTGGAGCCATTGCCGGAGTGTCTTGCGATCGGCATCGACCTGCCGGGAGATGGCACTGATCGAAGCGCCGGCCGCATGCAGCCGCACCGCCTCGTCGAAGCGGGCCTGCCGGCGTGCCCGCCTCGCCTCGGCCCCGCGGGCCTCCGGGTTCGGCGGAGCCACGATCGGGGTGCTCTGGGGATCCTCGGCTGCCAACTGCGCCTTGACCTCGTGGCCGATGCGCTGGACCGCGGCATGGTGGCGGTCGGTGACGGCATGGATGGCGTCACCGAGGTTCCGCAGCAGGTGCCAGCGGTCGGTGACCTGGACGGCATTGGGCGCACCTTGGCGCGCGCCGTCGGCGTAGACCCCGGCCCGGTCTCGGGCGACGATCTCGACGCCGGGGTTGGCCCGCAGCCACGTGGACAGGCTCTCGGCCCGTCGGTCCGGCAGCAGGTCGACAACCCGGTTGCGCTCGAGATCGACCAGGACCGTCTCGTAGCGATGACCGCGACGCCAGGCCCACTCGTCCACCGCCAGCACCCGTACTGCTGGCCTGGGTTCCAGCGTGGCGCCCGCACGCCGCACCATCCGCAGCAGCGTGTCGGCGCTGGCGGGCATGGCCAGCCGCGCCGCGAGGCGGGTGCCAGCCTCGCCGCCAGCGGCGAGGCCGAGATGGCGCTGCAGGTCGCCCAGCCGCTCGGTCCGGCGCGCCGCGGGCGGAGCGATGTCGGCGAGCCGTTCGGCGAAGGTCACCCGTGGACAGGCTGGCTGCAGGCATCGGAAACGCCGGGCCCGTAGGTGCAGCCGCACCGGACGTCCTTGCCAGGGCAGGTCGTTCAGGATGCGGTCGTACTGGCTGTGGACCCGCCGGGTGGGGGCGGCGCAGGTCGGGCAAGCCGCCCAGGGCTGGCGCGGGGTGACGAGGATGGCGAGATAGTCGGGGGAGGGCAGGATGTGCTGGACAGCAGCCCTGCCGGAATGAGCGGCAGGAGGCGCTTGGACAAGAACTGTACTTCAAAGGAGGAAAGGGTTCCTCCTATGTGCTCATCCTGCAGCGGAACGACGACCCGCAGCACGGGAAGTGCGGGAGAACCAATTTTCAGCCAGCACTTCTGGGGAGTATTCATCCAGCCGCTACAGGCCAGCACTACAGCCGACCGGCCTGAACTCTGATGCACCGACGCTGGCTGGCCGGGCTGCGCTTCGCGCAAGCAGCCCACCACCTCGTCCTGGAGGATTACATCGCGGCGGTCGAGGCGGCCACGGCGCGGCGCGATCGCCTGGAGGCCCATATCGCGGCAGCGTTGCCGGACTGGTCCTTGGCACCGGCAGTGCGGGCGCTACAGGCCCTGCGCGGCATAGCGCTGGTAGCGGCAGCGACACTGGTCGCCGAGCTTGGCGACATCACCCGCTTCACC
>NZ_JCACHU010000175.1:0-53745 GCF_059504005.1 Belnapia sp.
CGCGCCCCCTCATTGCGCGATCCTATCCACGCGACAACTGCTGTGACACAGGGGGGAGCCAGGGTGCATGCCGACGACACGCCGATGCCGATGTTGGCGCCGGGCCGCGGCAGGACCCAGACCGCACGGTTCTGGGCCTATCTGCGGGACGACCGGCCGTTCGGCGGGACCGACCCGCCCGCGGTGTTCTACGAGTTCACCCCGGACCGCAAGGCCGAGCATCCGCAGCGGCGCCTGCGCGACTTCCGCGGCATCCTGCAAGCCGATGCCTATGCCGGGTTCAACGCACTCTATGCGGCCGGCCAGGTGGTCGAGGCGGCGTGCTGGACGCACGCCAGGCACTACTTCCATGACGAGCTGGTCTCGACCAGCAGCCCGATTGCCCGCGAGGCGATCGAGCGGATGAAGCCGCTGTTTGCCATCGAGGCGGAGATCGAAGGCCAGTCACCCGAGCGGCGCCTCGCCGCCCGGCAGGCCCGCTCGGCTCCCCTCATGACCGAGTTGCACAGCTGGCTCGAGGCGACGCTGCGGCGGATCTCCGGCAAGTCCGACCTGGCGAAGGCGATCCGCTACACGCTGGCGCAGTGGGCCGCGCTGACGACGGTGCTGCGCGACGGCCGTGCCTGCTTGCATAACAATGCCGTCGAGCGGCAAATCCGCCCGCTGGCTCTCGGCAGAAAAAACTACCTGTTCGCCGGATCGGTCGAGGGTGGCAAGCGCGCCGCCATCATCTACACCTTGATCGGCACCGCCGAGCTAAACGGCTGGGATCCGCAGGCTTACCTCCGCATCCTGCTCGACCGCATCGCCGATTACCCAATCAGTCGCCTCAGCGACCTGGCACCATGGCACCTGCGGCCTGACCCTGCCTGACCCTCGCCACACTGCCGTAGTCGAGGACGGACGCTTACCAGACAAGAGCTTTATGACACAGTAGTATTAGCGGCCGCCTCAGCCGCGTAACAGTGTCCGTGAAAGCGGGTGAAGGCCACCCATGCCTGCATCGCGGAGCGCAGCTCTCATCGAACCTGCACGTTAAGGCGAAGGGGTTCGTTCATTTAACTGCTTTAGAAGGCGTGAAGCTTCCAAGTCTCCGCGCATAGCGCCCTGCTCATACCAATGCATCGCTGCCGTCCGATCGGCCCCAATGGTCCGAGCGCCGGTGCCGTTGAGAGAATCCGGGTCATAGGTTTTACCGAGAGCCGTTGCAGCGGCTGCACTGCCGGCTTCTGCCGCACGTCGGAAGAGCAGACGCGCAGCGGAGACATCACCGGCGTCGCGCATCGCATGACCACGTCGCATGAGATTAGCCAGCATGTCGGGAGAAATGCTGCGCGGAGCCGGAGCTGATGGCGCCCGGTCCGTCGGCGAGGGTAGTAGTTCCGTTGCCAAGGATGGCGAAGGTTGCAGCGGAGCTGGTGCGGGGCGGATGGCAGGTTCTGGAGGGCGTTGTGGATCCGGCTCCGCGATCGCCGCTACCGGACTTTGGGGCGCGGCTTGGATCCGGTTGGCGTCGTCTGCCTGTAGACCCAAACCGGGCGGCTGCGGTGTCCTGGCCGGCGGCAAAGATGTCTCGACGGTGCTGGCACCCGGTGAAAGTGCTGGGACGCTACCCTCAGAAGGTTCCCCCTCCGCTGACCTGGGCGCCGGCGACGCGGCCGTATCAGATGGCGATGGCGCGAATGGCAGGGCAGGCCCGTCACCGCTGCTGGCCTCGGGCCGAGCAGCCAGGGCATCTGTGGCTGACGGCAGCGACGATGCCTCGACATGGTTGACGGGAGGCGGAGCAACCGAACCGTTGGCATCGGCGGCGGTGGCTGCCGGCAAGTTGCGAAGCTCGGGACTGATGCTGTCTGGCTGATCGGTGACGCTCTCTCCTTGGCGCCTCTCTGGCGCCGTCCGGCCCGGCAGGTCCGGTGCCGAAGCAGGCGTGGCTTGATGAGGCGTTTCCGCATCGGCTCGGGACGATCCGTCTTGTGATGTGGCCGACATCGTGGTGGGGTTTGCCGCCGCGGACTGCGCGTCCGGCTGCGGGCCGTGAGCTGGCGCATGATCCTCCGGTAGCCAGCGCGCATCGGGAGATCCGATTGCCGGGGATGAACGAGGTGGCGCTTCAGGCGGTCGGTCCATGGCCTCACCACCTTCGGGATCGTGGCCCAGTCCCGGGCTCGCCCGCGGACCGACTGATGCCTGCGTGGAGGAGGTTGAATGACCCTGGCTCGTGCCTTGTCCGCTCCAGCCCGGTGGCGGATGGTTGGGCGTCAGCGGCCTGCTCCCCTCGACAGCTGATGAGCCGGAGGGCGGTCCCGTTCCTAAGCCAACCATCCGGCCCAGCGGATCGATGACGTCAAACCGACTGACAAGCGCCCAGCCGAGACCCGCAAGGATAATCAGGGTCAGGGTCGAGCCAAGCAGCACCGCAGCGGGGACAGGCTTACGGGTCGGGATGGTGCTGATCGCAGTCTCGGCTGAGGGCTCGCTTCGTGCGGTCTTCTCCCCGACCGGGCTGCTGGCGCGTGGCGGCGCCGCATCGGGTGTCAGGGGCGGCGATCCATGCGAGGCAAACTGAGCGACCGCGACCGCCGGAGATACCGTATGGTGGGGATTAATTGTGGTCCGCGGCGCTTGCGACACGGGATAGCTCAGAGGTGCAACCTCAGGGACGACATCGTGGCGCTGGTGTCCGTCGTTTTTCGAACCGGGCCGAGCGACAAGCTTACCGATGAAGGCATCACGCACGGCTTGCAGCCACGCCTCGGGATCGACCACCTCTAACGGTGGCTCAAGATCAAAAGCAGCCTCGAGCACTTCCTCCAGCGACAGTTCAAGCGGTGGAAGTGGCCGATACAAAATCGGCGGTAAGCTTCCAAACCTCTTCTCGAACCCAGCGGCTATTAAAACCTGCTTCGCCTCCGGCACAGCGTCCGGATTGATCTCGTTCCCCACGAGGGCGATGCCGCGATCGGCACGGCAGAGGCCGCCTTGCGGCTTGCCGTTTACCCCCACCGTGACTGGCAGCACGGTCCAACCCCCATGGACAGCGGAGATCGCCTGCTCAAAGGCCCGAGCGAAGTTTGCGTCGTCGGTAGCCTTCGGAGACAGAATGCCATTAACCATAAGGACAACCACGTCTTTCCAATACGGTAAATCTTAGAGCGATTTTACGCGTATTCTACAAAAATAGTACGGTGGTATGCTGAACCTATTTGGCAACGGCCACCCTTTCGGCGAAGCCTGAGGGGAGCGGGTGTCATCATGGGCACCGGAACGCGATGCATGCTATGGACGCCGCTACCGCCGCAACAGTGGCGCTGCCCGTGGGGAGTGACCAGCACCCGATTGCAAGCGGCTCACGATTTCCGCATCGCGCTGTCGGTTTTCTGGGCTTCGGATCCCGAATCAGGGAGCGCTTTTGGACGTGGGCACCATGCGGGCCACCCAGTGCATTGGCAATCCCCACAGCTAAGGACAGCCGGGGAGGGGGTGCTTTACGACCGATAGACAGCAACGATGCCGTCGAGGCGCTATTCGGCGATGCCGGTAGCGCCGGCTCTCCGCAATGAAAGCCAGCAGCTTTGGCCACAACCGCTGGCAGCAGACGAGAACAGACGTTGCTTAGAGCCCGTTTGACGCCTCTCATACCACCGCAGCATGAGGTGACCACAGCGTCCTGCCGCTTTCCCTGCACCACCCGCGCGCGCGCGCCCGATCCTGGCGCGATGACCTGACGCCCAATCGCTGCCAACGCCTCGCCACGACTGAAGCAATACTGCAGCCGGCTTGAAACCGCCGCCATCAGCTCGTCCCCGGCCTTTTGGCTCGCCTGTCTCATCCCGGTACAGGAGGGCTTGCTGCTGCTCAAAAACCTTCGAAGTCGGAGTTTCGATGCGATTAGATTCTCCCTGCATCCACGTGCTGCAGGACTCGTTCGATCGTCTCGACGGACTGCTTTGGCGCCCAGCGTGTCGATGCGATTACATGCTCAGCCAAAGGGCAACCCCAAGCGGCAGAAGCAAGATCATAATGGCTGCCAAGCGGAGTGCCAACACCGCAATCTGCACCAGCAGCAACGCCCAGACGCCGGCGGTATCCTCGGTGCTGACCAAATCGTGCTGGACCTGGGAGAGCGTAATCCGCCGACGCGACGCATCCATTCTCGACCCTCAGGCAATTTTGTTACGTAATCTTTAGCAAGCTGGAGGCTTTTCTCAACCTAAATTTGAAATCGGGTGGCTTAATTCTATTAATCGCTAAAATTGACACCGGCGCAGACAGGTAAACGTCAGCGAGCCATGTCGTTCTCATAAAGTTGAGTAGTGCGGCAGGCGGTGGTTCGGCGTGTCGAAGCAGAGGCACAGGAGGGGCCGGCATCGATGAGGCATACATTCGGCTTGGGGGAGACACCGCTGGATGACGACGATGTCGGGACGGCATTGTCAACTTGTTGCCTTCGGATCGAGCGAGCTGGCGAGTTGAGGACGACGTGGGCAGGGATTTCAGGTACCCGCGGCAACCCTGCTGATCGTCACCCACAGCTCGAATGCCCGTACCCTTGCGGCCCAACACTGGATGCGGACATGTGGTCGCGGCGGGGGTGAAACAGGTTGGCGATTTGATCGTGGGCCGGAAAGGAAGCGCTGGGCCTGTCGGGCTGACTCGAAGCGCGTCATCTGCCGCTCTTGTCGTCGCGTCGGCTTGGACTTGCCCCTGGGGCTGGTGGGTTTGCCAACGAACCCAGGCCCCCAGGGAGGGAAGGATGGCGGAGAGGCGAACCCGACGAAGCTTCACGAGGGAGGTCAAGGCGCAGCCGGTGAAGCGGCTGCTGGACGGTGGCAAGGGGCTGTCGGAGGTGGCGACGGAGCTCGGTATCGGCACCGGGCAGCTCAGCCAGTGGCGCACCGAGCACCTGGCGGCCGGCTCGGCTGAGGCACTGGCCGCCCGCAAGGCGGACCAGGCGGAAATGCAGCGTCTGAAGCGCGAGGTGAAGCAGCTCGACGAGGAGGTGGAGATCCTCCGCAAGGCAGCGGCTTTTTTCGCCAAGGGGGCCGCGTGACGAAGTTTGCCTTCGTCTCGGCCGAGCGGGCGAACCACGCCATGGCCACGCTGTGCCGGGTGGCCGGCGCGGGCGTGAGCGGCTTCTACGCCTTGGCGGCGCGCGATCCCCGCCGTTCAAACCAGGGCCGAGGCAGAAGTCGAACTCCGTGGGCAGATCGGCCGCATCTTCACCGCCCGGCGGCGGGTCTACGGTTCGCCCCGCGTCCACGCCGAGCCGTGCCCGGGAGGGCTGCGGCATTCGCGCCGGCGGGTCGAGCGGCTCATGCGCGAGATGGGGCTCTCGGCCCGCCGGGGCCGCCGCACACCACGGACAGCCGCCACGACCTGCCGGTCGCCTCCCACCTGCTGGCGCGGAACTTTGCCGCGGAGAGGCCGGACCAGGTCGGGCTGGCCGACATCTCCTACATTCCGCCCGGCGAGGGCTTTCTGTATCTCGCTGCGATCAAGGACATGGCCACCCGCGGGATTGTCGGCTGGTCCATGGCCGACCACCTCAGATCCGAGCTGTGCATCGGCGCCCTGGTCATGGCCATCCAGCGGCATCGCCCGCCACCTGGGCTGGTCCATCACGGCGACCGCGGCGTGCAATACGCCTCCGGGCCGTATCGCGCGGTGCTGGAGCGGCACGGCATCACCCAGTCCATGAGCCGCCGCGGCAACTGCCCCGATAACGCGCGATGGAGAGCTTCTTTGCCTCGCTTAAGACCGGCCACATCCACCAGGTCCGCTTCCGCACCCGCGAGGAGGCGAGGACGGCTGTGTTCGAGTCCATCGCAGTCTTCGACAATCGGCAGTGTTTGCACTCGGGCGTCGGCTACCGCACCCCGGCCGAAGCGCGGGCCAGCATGGAAGGGGGCACCATGCGCCCAGCCGCATAACGCTGTGATCTCACCCCTCCACTCCGCGGGGGAAGTCCAGGTATGCGCTCCGCCTCAAGCTGAGCAAGTGTTGGCGTTCGCCCTGCCTTGATGACCCCACCGCGAACGATAGTGCGCTCGCGCGTAGTGGGAGCCGGCGCACTGATCGCGAACTCGGTCGTCAGAACGCTCCGATTCGATGGCATCAAACTGAGTGCAATGTAGCCAGCGGCGTTATCGGCAATGGCACTGACAGCGGCTGCATGGACGAGCCCATGCTGCTGTCAGCTGTCTGGCGCGGGTGCCAGTAGAACTTCGACCGCAACGCGTGGGGGCGCGGTCGACCGTCGCTCCGAAGGTTGGCATGAGGCCCCGTCCGGCAAAGCTGGACTGGATATGATAGTCCATGGTGTGCTGATCTGTGGTCACGCAGTCTTCCTGACGGAAGGGTGGTGCCCGCGTCCAGGGCCTGCGACGGAGGCGTCAGAGGCTGTTCCAGTATCGTTCAGAAATGGGCTTTTACCCCGGCCTCTCGCCAACCGGGATTCGGTGCGCGCCAACAACCAGGCTTGCCATCTGCCGTACCCTCCGGTTGAAAGGGTACAAAGGGAAGGGAGCGTCGGCATGAGGTACTCGTCGAGCGCACCGCCCGATATCGGGGTTCGGCAGACAAACTCGTCGGCGGCACTGTTTTTCGTCGTGTATCGTAGCCGAGCGGTTCACCCGCTGACAGGGCAAGACCTGCAAGGCCTGATGCAGGCTGCGCGGGCGCGCAACCGGCGCGAGGCCATCACGGGCATTCTGCTGTATGACGAGGGCCGCTTCCTGCAGTGGTTGGAAGGCCCTGCGGACGGCATCAGCCGGGTCATGTGCTCCATCCGCGGCGATGCCCGCCACACGGATATCGAACTGCTCCGTCAAGGCCCGACCTCCGAGCGCAGCTTCAGCGACTGGGACATGGGGCTCGTCCTGCGGAACGCCGACAATGCATTGCAGCCAGAGGGGGTGATTGAGCCATCTCCTGAGCTCATGCGGACCTTGCAGCGGAATCCAGGTCGGGCAGCCAACCACCTCCTGCAACTTGCCAAGGCTTCCAGCCGCAACAACGCCGCAACACCTGCGCCGGAATCCCCGCCTCCTCAGATGCCGATGGTGCGGACAACGGCGTCGGTGCTGCGGAATGTTTTCCTGAACAATGTCGTTCCAAAGCTTCTGGACCGACACGGCACGGCCGACGACCGTCAGGAGCCAACGCTTTTCGCCGCCCGGGCGGCGGAGCTTGCCGAGCTTCTTCTCGCCAGCGACGAGACGGCATCCCGCGAGGTAATCCACGAGTTGCGCGGCAATGCTGGTGGCCTCGCTGCCCTTAGTACCCCCTTGTTTGAGGCAGCGGCCAGACGCCTTGGCGACCTTTGGGCCGAGGATCTATGCAGCGAATTCGACCTGACGCTTGGCCTGGTCCGCTTGCAGACCGCGGCCCGGCTGCTGGCCCAGGACCCGCCTCAATTGCTGCAGGGCGGCCCGCAGCCCAACGTGCTCATCGTGCCGGCGCCTGGAGAGGCCCACCAGCTCGTCGCCTCACTGGATACCCAGCGGCTCTTGGACAAAGGGTGGGCGCCCCGGCATGAATTTCCGGCCGACGACGGTGCGTTGGAGAAGCTCGTAGCAGGCACCTGGGTCGACGTGTTGGACCTTTCCCTCAGCGCTGCCTTTCACCGAAGCGATCAACTGCCTCGGCTTCGCACGAGTATTGCTCTGGCCCGTCGGGCGTCAATCAACTCGGACCTTCTCGTGGTCGTTGGCGGTCGAGTGTTCGCCGAGCACAGAAGCGAAGGCCTCGAAGTCGGCGCAGATGTCGCCAGCCGGACATCGCAGGGCGTGGAGAAGAGGATGTTGGCTGGGCTCGTGAAGCGCCGTTGAAACGGCGAAAAGCCTAACCTGGGTCGGTACCGTGATCGACGGCCTCGGCGCGACGCGAAGCAAGATATCACGAATAATCAGTGAGCGTCGACAGGTCCACAGCCGACGCCAGCGCGAGGGCCCAGACAATATGGACCGGATGCGGTGTGGCTAACCCCCGTCCGACACCACCAGGATCCCAGCCGAGGTCACTGGATAGCCCTGCACCGACAGCCGCAGATGCGGCGGGAAGAGCGGGCCGAGCGGCGGCCCCTCCGCCTCCACCAGCGGCGCGAGGTCGATGAAGCGGTCCAGCATGCCCGGGCCCTGGTTGTCGTCGAGCGGCAGCATGCGGTGCCCCTCGGCAGCCAGACGCGCCGCCAGCCGCTCCAGGTGCCGGCGCTGGTAGAGCACGGTGCTGCCCCGCCCCACCGTGCCGCCGGCGCCGTCGAGGTTGAACTCTGTGGTGTGCACGGCGATGCCGCCCGGCCTCAGGCAGCGCATCGCCGCAAGGACGAAGTCGAGCCCGCGCTCCAGGCTGCCGAGATGCTCCATGGCGCAGGCCGACCAGACCATGTCGAAGCCGCGCTGCTGCAGATCCTCCGGCAGCCGCGCCATGTCCGCCGGGCGGAAGCTGACCAGCCGGTCGAATTCCGCCCGAGCCAGCACCGCAGGCCGGTAGAGCGCCTCCGTCGCATGGCCGTGCTGGCCGGTCTCGATCCAGTCGCGCGCCCGGGCATCGCCGGCATCGAGGTCGGTCGCCACCACCTCCACCCCATGCGCGGCGAGGATCGCCGGCAGCGCCTCCTGCCCCACCGCGAAGCCGAGGGCGCGGCGGCCCGGCGCCAGCATCCCCGCCTCCCAGCCGGCCTGCAGGACGAAGGCGTCCTCCCACAGCTTGCGGTGATAGACCGGCGGCGTGCCGAGGAGGCGCGCCCAGTGCCGCAGCCAGTCATGCTCGATATCGGCCTGCCGGCAGGTGCGGCTGGCGAGGCCTTGATGCGTCGGCCCGGCCGGCACAGGCGCGGCAGGCCCGGCGCGGCCGGCGGCATAGTGCCGCTCGGCCATCTCCGCGCCGAGCACCTTCACGCTCCAGCGCAGCAGCCCTGCCTCCCGCTCCCCGCGCAGCCTGGTGTCGCCGAGCAGCGGCAGGGTGCGGTGCCGCCGCCGCCAGCGGGCGAGGAGGCGCAGGGGATTCAAGCGCCAGGCTGCCTCAGCCGTCGAGCCGGATGCCGAGCTCGCGGATCAGCGGCCGCCACTCCGCATTCTCGCGCCGGACGAAGTCGGCAAACTCCGTAGGCGACCAGGGTGCGCTCTCGATGCCGAGGTCGCGGAAGCGCGCCTGCACGTCATCCGCGCCGACGCCGGCCTTCAGCGCCTCGGCAAGCCGGGCGACGACCGGCGCCGGCGTCGCCGCCGGCACGCTCATCCCCTGCCAGCCATAGGCGATGGCACCGGCATGGCCGAGCTCGCGCAGCGTCGGCACATCCGGCGCGCGGGGGGACCGCGCCTCCGAGAAGACGCAGAGGGTCTTCACCTTGCCCGTGGTGATGAAGGGAATGCCCGAGGCGCAATCGATGACGACGCTCTCGACATTGCCGGCGAGCAGGTCCTGCATCGCCGCCGGCCCGCCGCGATAGGGCACGTGCGTCGCCTCGAGCCCGGTGCGGCGCTTCACCATCTCCATCGCCAGGTGATGCGGCGAGGCCACGGCGGGCGAGCCGTAATTGGGCGCCCGCGTCTTCGACTGCGAGACGAAACCGGCGAAGTCCTTCACCGGGTTGTCCGGCCGCACCACGAGGAAGAGCGGGAAGCGGCCGATGAAGCCGACGCCCTGCAGGTCCTTGTCCGGGTCGTAGGGCAGGCGGCCATAGAGCGCCGGGTTGTAGACCAGGATGCCGTTGTCGACATGCAGCAGGGTGTACCCGTCCGGCGCGCTGCGGGCCGCGGCCTCGCTGGCGACGACGGCGCCGCCACCCGGCCGGTTCTCGACCACCACGTTCTGGCCGAGCCGCGTGCCGATATGCGCGCCGATCAGCCGCGCGAAGGTGTCGCTCGCCCCGCCCGGCGGGTAGCCGACGATCCAGCGCAGCGGACGATCCGGGAAGGCCTGCGCCCGCGCCGTGCCGGCCAGGCCCGCAGCGCCCAGCCCGGCGAGAAGAGTGCGTCGTCCCAGCATCATTCGAACCCCCTTGTGTGCCATCGAACCTAGCGGAATTCGGCGCTGTTCGTCACGGTCCCGCAGCGGCCAGCAGGGATTGCAGCAGCAGGATCCAGCAAGGCAGCGTCGCCACCGCGAGCAGGTGCTCGAGGCTGGTGATCGCCGCCATCAGCGGCGCATCCCCGCCCATGGCGCGGGCCATGACATAGCTGGTGGTCGCCGTCGGCAGCGCCATGAAGGTGACGGCGGCGGCGAGCGGCAGCATCTCGAGCCCGAGCGCCCGGCCGAGGACAAGCGCCAGCGCCGGCATCAGCAGCAGCTTGATCACGCTGGTCGCCAGCTGCAGCGGCAGCCGCCCGCCGAGCGCGCCCGGCGAGAGCGCCGCGCCGACGCAGAGCAGGCCGAGCGCGACCGAGGCCTGGCCAAGGGATTGCAGCAGCGGCTTCACCCCATGCGGCAGCCCGCCGAGCAGCGCGATGGCGAAGCCGGCCAGGCAGGCCAGCAGCAGCGGGTTGAGCAGGAGCTGGCGCAGCACGCGGCGAGGGGAGAGCCTGCCGCCGCTGCCCGGCCCGAGGGCGAAGACGATGGTCGTCAGCGTCTGCACGAAGGGCACGATCAGCCCCGTCGCCACCGCGCCGAGCGCCGTGCCGCCCGCGCCGAAGATCCCGCCGATCACCGCGAAGCCCATCAGGTTGTTGAAGCGGATGCCGCCCTGGAACACCGAGGTGGTGGCCGGATGATCGATGCGGAAGGCCCGGGCCAGCGCCAGGCTGAGCGCCCCGCCCGCCAGCAGGCTGAGCCAGATGGCGAGCCCCATCCGCCCGATCGGCAAGGCGAGGATGTCGACCGAGGCGATGGCCGAGACCAGCAGCGCCGGCATCAGCGCCCAGAAGACCAGCCGCTCGATCCCCGACCAGATGGCGTCCTGCGGCAGCAGCCAGCGCTTCAGCAGGGCGCCCATCAGCAGCAGCCCGAAGGGCGGCACGAAGACGTCGAGATAGAGGATCAAGCCTCAGGCGCCGCGATCGGCAGGGCGGGGGCTGCCCGCCAGCTCGTGCAGGCAATGCGCCTCGGTCCGCGGCTCCGCCCCGCTGGCCCGCGCCGCGGCATGGGAGACGCGGAGCCGCCCGCCCTCCGCGTAGAGGATGAGGTCGAGCGCGCAGGCCGGGCCGGCATAGAGCCAGATCTCGGCCGTGCCCTCGCGGCGGCGGAAGGCGGGCTCGCCGAGCCAGCGGCGCAGCGCCTCCGGCCCGAGGCCGAGGAATTGGGTAGCAACGACCGGCCGCGCCGCGGCAGGCTCGGCCGCTGCCGGCATGGCGACCGGCGTTGCAGCCAGCGGGGCGGCCGGCAGGACAGCCGGTGGGGCGAGGCCGGCGCGGCTGGTCTCGAAGGCCCGGCGGAGGGCATCGGCCCGTTCCTCCGGCGCGGCGCAAGCGCCGAGCAGGCCAAGGACCGGCAGCAGGAGGAGGGGGCGGGGCGCCATGGCGGCGCTGGCTCCGGAGCAGGCGGCACGCCGCCGGGGAGGGCCCCGGCGGCGCGGTTGGCGTCAGGCCTCGACGGGGGTGACGACCGGGCGGGGCGCCGGGGCGGCGCTGCCCTCGGTGATCATCTCCATGCGGCCGGAGACCTGGCCGCCTTCCTCCACCGAGAGCTTGCGGTAGCGGGCGGTGCCGGTGACCTTGCCGGTGCCGCGGATGGTGAGCGAGCCGCGGGCGGAGATGGTGCCGTCGAACAGGCCGGAGATCTCGGCATCCTCGACCTGGACCTCGCCGCGGAACACGCCGGTCGGCGCGACGAAGAGCTCGGCCGCCTGGATCATCTCGGACTCGACGGTGCCCTCGACCACCAGCCGCTCGGCATCGCTCACCGTACCCTGCAGGCTGATGCCGCGGCCGACGACCAGGGTGCGGCGCTCGGCCGCCTCGGGCCGGGCCGGCGGACGGGCAGGCACGCCGAGCGGCGCGGCCGCGGCCGGCACCGCCGGACGGGGCGCCAGGCTCGGCGTGGCGGGGGCGGCATTCGGCTTCGGGGCCATCGACATCATGGGAGTGTCCTTAAGTGTTGAGCGGAAGGGCGGCACGCCGAAATCGGCGTCGCGTGCGGCGGAGGTCGTGCCGGTCCCTTCGGTCCCAGATGCCGGGTTCGGAGCCTCGTTCGACCCTTGGCCCGTTCCAGGGTCGATGGCCGGCGTGGCCGGCCCGTCGTCGCGTTTGCGGCCGAAGATGGCCATGCTGTCCCCCAAAGATCCACGGCGCTGCGCCACGGCGGCGCATCGACGGGCCATGCGTATTCCCCATACGGTCGGCCCGACAGCCACCGGCTAACATGCCGCATTGTGCCAACACAACGGCGTGTTGCATTACGCCTGCGGAATTCTTGATGTGCTCGTTATCCGGTCTGACGATCGGCTCGGTGCAGCAGATGCGTCATCGCCGCCGTGCCGAGGACCGGGACCAGGAGGTTGAGGCCCGGGACCAGCGAGATCGCCGCCAGCAGGCCGCCGACCAGCAGCACCGGCAGTTCGCGCCGCCGCCGCTCCGCCCGCGCCTCGGCCACCGCCAGGCGCCGCTGCGCCACGCCCTCGAACAGGCCATGGCCGAGCGCCACGGTCGAGACCAGCCAGAGGGCGACCGCGCCGAAGGGCGGGGCGAAGGCCAGCAGCGGCAGGGCCGCCAGCGTCACCACCCCCGTCTTCAGCGCAAAGACGAGGTTGAACCGCGCCTGCGCCATGAGGCTCGCGCCCTGCGGCGGTGGCAGCTGCGGGTAGAAGCGCCGCTCCACCGCCGCCGAGACGGGGTCGAGGAAAAGGCCCGAGAGCGCCAGCATCACCGGCACGAAAAGCCACACGGCGAGCACCAGCACCAGCAGCCCTCCGAGCGCCCCGGCGATGCTGGCCAGCCAGCCGCTGCCGCCCGCGACGCCAGCAACGGCCCAGGCCGATGCCGCGGCGAGGCCGAGGAAGGCGAGCAGCGCCGCGCCGAAGCTTTTGGCCAGCGGGCCGAGGAAGGCCGGGTCGCCGAGCTGGCGGAGGGCAAGCAGGCAGGCGGCGATCATGCAGGTGGGGTCCTCTCGGTGGTTGCGGCGGCCCGGGGTGGGGGCTATCCCGGCCCGGACCGGGGCACAATGCCCCGGCCCCAACGCCCCGCATGAGGTCCCATGAGCGAGCCAACCCTCGACATTCTCGGCATCGGCAACGCCATCGTCGACGTGCTCGCCCGCGCCGAGGACGGGTTCCTCGCCGCCGAGGGCCTCGACAAGGGCGCGATGCGGCTGATCGGCGCGGAGGAGGCGGAGGGGCTCTATGGCCGGATGGGGCCGGGGGTGGAGAGCTCCGGCGGCTCGGCCGGCAACACCTGCGCGGTCGCTGCGGCGCTCGGGGCGCGGGTCGGCTATCTCGGCAAGGTGGCGGATGACGCGCTGGGCCGGGTCTTCGCCCATGACATCCGCGCCGCCGGCGTGCATTTCCCGACCGCGCCGCTGCAGGGCGGGGCGCCGACGGCGCGTTGCCTCATCCTGGTCACGCCGGATGCGCAGCGGACGATGAACACCTTCCTCGGCGCCTGCACCGCCTTCTCCCCGGCGGATGTCGACCCGGCCGAGGTCGCGCGGGCCAAGGTGACCTATCTCGAGGGCTATCTCTTCGACCCGCCGGCGGCGCAGGAGGCTTTCCGCGCCGCCGCCCGCGCGGCCCATGCCGCTGGCCGGCAGGTGGCGCTCAGCCTTTCCGATGCCTTCTGCGTGGAGCGGCACCGCGAGGCCTTCCGCCGGCTGGTCCGCGACGAGGTCGACATCCTCTTCGCCAACGAGGCCGAGATCGCCGCCCTCTACCAGACCGATTTCGAGGCCGCCGCGGCCCAGGCCGCGCAGGAGGTGGCGCTGGTCGCGCTGACCCGGAGCGAGCGGGGCAGCCTGATCCTCGCCGGCGGCGAGCGGCAAGAGGTCGCCGCCTCGCCCACCACCGTCGTCGACACCACCGGGGCGGGCGATGCCTATGCCGCCGGCTTCCTCGCCGCGCTCACCCGCGGCCTGCCGCTGCCGGAATGCGGGCGCTGGGGCTCCATCGCCGCGGCCGAGGTGATTTCCCATTTCGGTGCAAGGCCGCAATCCGATCTGAAAGCCCTGGTTGCGACCGTTCCGGGGAACCGCCCCGTCTCCTCCGTGTTGGGCTGAGCAAGGCCCGGCCGCGTCCCCTTTCGGCCGGAGGCCAAAGGAGACGCCCCCATGACACGCAAGACCACGCTCCTCACCACGACGCTCGGCCTCGCGCTGCTCGCGGCGCCGGCCCTGGCGCAGTCCGGCCCGGCGACCATGTCCGGCGCCCATTCCTCGGCCGAAAGCGGCATGATGCATCAGCGCCACCACGGCATGCACAGCGAGCGCCGCGCCGAGCGGCGGGCTATGCGTGAGGAAAACCGCCAGGATGCCGCTGGCCTGGTGGAGGAGGCGAGCGAGGCGCTCCGCCGCGGCCGCACCGCCCAGGCGAACGAGCTGCTCGAGCAGAGCGAGACCCGCCTGCTGACCCGCAGCATCCCCGCCGACCGCGCCGGCCAGCCGATGCGCAGCCCGGCCCTCGACAGCCTGGCCTCCGCCCGCAGCGCCCTCCAGAGCCGCGACCGCGCCGGCGCCCAGACCCAGATGCAGCAGGCCATCGCCATCCTCCGCCGCGAGGGCACCGGCATGTCCAGCGGTGCCGATGCCTCCTCGATGCCGATGCAGGGTTCCGGCATGAGCTCCGGCATGGGGCAGACCGGTGTGTATCCGGGCAGCATGACCCAGGGCCTGCCCGACCAGGGTGTGTCGGACCGCGGCATGTCCGGCCAGGGCACCTATGGCCGCGGGATGATGCAGGATGGCGGCGCCGCCGGCCGCTCGATGAGCCGGGCCGATGGCATCCTCCGCGTGCAGGGCACCGGGATGAACGCCCCGCGGGACATGCAGACCCGGCGCGACGGCCAACCGGCGACCAGCCATGGCGCCACCAACCATGGGGCCGGCGGGGTCGGCGCCGCGCCGACGCCCGGCGCCACGCCGACGCCGCAGGTGACCGGCAGCGGCCGCAGCCACAGCGGCGGCGCCGTCACCATGGGCACGCCGAGCAGCGGCAATGCCAGCGGCACCCCGGCGAATCCGGCGCCCAACCAGTCCTACGGGCGCTGAGCACGACGGGCGGGAGCGGGCTTCAGCCCCTCCCGCCCGCGTTTCCCGCACTCGGCCCTCGCTTTTTGCCCGGCGAAGGCCTATGTGTGCGCTGCAACAAGCCGCCAGCCTGCCCTGCCCGACCCCCAGCCGCCCCTGGCTGCCGAGGCCGGGCTTTGCCCTGCGTTGCGACGGCACCGGAATCAAGGCCCCGCAATGGACATCCGTAACGTCGCGATCATCGCGCATGTCGACCATGGCAAGACCACGCTGGTCGACAACCTGCTGAAGCAGGCCGGCGCCTTCCGCGCCAACCAGGCCGTCGCCGAGCGCGCCCTCGACCGCAACGACCTGGAGCGCGAGCGCGGCATCACCATCCTCGCCAAGTCCACCGCCGTCGAGTGGAAGGGCGTGAAGATCAACATCGTCGACACCCCGGGCCACGCCGATTTCGGCGGCGAGGTGGAGCGCATCCTCTCCATGGTCGACGGCGCGATCGTCCTCTGCGACGCCGCCGAGGGGCCGCTGCCGCAGACCAAGTTCGTCCTGACCAAGGCGCTGGCCCGCGGCCTCCGCCCGATCGTCGTCATCAACAAGGTGGACCGGCAGGACGCCCGCCCGGACGAGGTGCACAATGAGGTCTTCGACCTCTTCGCCGCCCTCGGCGCGACCGACGAGCAGCTCGACTTCCACACCCTCTTCGCCTCCGGCCGCCAGGGCTGGGCCGATCTCGAGCTGGAAGGGGCCCGCAAGGATCTCTCGCCGATGTTCGACCTGATCCTGAGCCATGTCCCGCCGCCGAAGGTCGAGCTCGACAAGCCCTTCGCCATGAACGCCTCGATCCTCGAGAGCGACAATTTCCTCGGCCGCATCCTGACCGGCCGCGTGGAGCAGGGCACGGCGCGCGTCAACATGCCCGTCCGCGTGCTGCGCCAGGACGGCACCGTGGTCGAGAGCGGGCGGCTGACCAAGCTGATGACCTTCTCCGGCCTCGACCGCGTCCCGGTCGAAGAGGTCCAGGCGGGCGACATCATCGCCATCGCCGGCCTCTCGGATGCGACCATCCCGGACACCATCGCCGCGCCTGACGTGACGGAGCCGCTGCCCGCCATCCCGGTGGACCCGCCGACGCTCGCCATGACCTTCCGCATCAATGACGGCCCGCTCGGCGGCCGCGAGGGCAAGAAGGTGACGTCGCGCCAGATCCGCGACCGGCTATTCAAGGAGACCGAGGGCAACGTCGCCATCAAGGTGAAGGTGTCCGAGGAAGTGGACGCCTTCGAGGTGGCCGGCCGCGGCGAGCTCCAGCTCGGCGTGCTGATCGAGCAGATGCGCCGCGAGGGCTTCGAGCTCACCATCGGCCGCCCCCGCGTGCTCACGCGCGACAACCCGGAGACCGGCGAGCGCGAGGAGCCCTTCGAGGAGGCGCTGATCGACGTGGACGAGGCCTATTCCGGCGTCGTCGTCGAGAAGATGTCGCAACGCAAGGGCCAGATGCAGGACATGCGCCCGTCGGGCGGCGGCAAGGTCCGGCTGACCTTCCACATCCCCTCGCGCGGCCTGATCGGCTACCACGGCGAGTTCATGACCGACACGCGCGGCACGGGCATGATGAACCGCCTCTTCCTCGGCTACTTCCCCTGGGCGGGGCCGATCGAGGGGCGGCGCAACGGCTCGCTGATCTCCAACTCCGACGGCGAGGCGATCCAGTACGCGCTGTTCTACCTGCAGGAGCGCGGCACGCTCTTTGTCGATCCGGGCGTCAAGGTCTATGTCGGCATGATCCTCGGCGAGCACAGCCGGGACAACGACCTGGACGTGAACCCGATCAAGGAGAAGAAGCTCACCAACATCCGTGCCGCCGGCAAGGACGAGGCGCTGCTGCTGATCCCGCCGCGGCGGATGAGCCTCGAGCAGGCCATCGCCTATATCGAGGATGACGAGCTGGTGGAGGTGACGCCGGGCGCGATCCGCCTGCGCAAGCGCTACCTCGACCCGCATGAGCGGAAAAAGCACGCCCGCCGCGCGGATAGCGAGGCGGCGTAAAAAAAGCGGCCTTTGTCCATGATTCGGGAAGGCTCCGGTGGCATGATGCCGGAACCTTCCCGATCCGGACCGAGGATGCTGCCGTGACCACGCCCATCGCCGAGGATTTCGCCGCCATCCGCGCCCGGCTCGAGGCCATCTACGCCGAGGAGCGGGGCCGGGCCGCCGAGCCGGCCCCCCAGCCCCGCGCCACCCAGCCGGCCGATTTCTACGCCTGGCTGACCGGCGGAAACCTCTGGCCGGCCAGCAGGCCCGTCACAGGCTGAAGGCGAGGCCCGCTACCATGGCGACGAGGAAATTCACCACGATTCCGATCAGCACTGCGGCCAGGGTGAAGCCGCCCACCCGCTCCTGCGGCATGCGCAGCACGATCGGCGCTCCCTTGTAG
Organism: Belnapia sp.; assembly: GCF_059504005.1. Classification (NCBI taxonomy): domain Bacteria; kingdom Pseudomonadati; phylum Pseudomonadota; class Alphaproteobacteria; order Acetobacterales; family Roseomonadaceae; genus Belnapia; species Belnapia sp. The sequence continues at coordinate 17,543 of NZ_JCACHU010000175.1, forward strand.
AAGGTGTAGAGGCTGTAGAGGCCGAGGAAGGCGAGGATCGCCAGCGGCGGGATCAGGGCGAAGATCCCAGCCAGCCAAGCCGCCGTCGGCGTATGGACGGCGAGCTTCATCGCCGAGGTCTCGTCCGCCGCTCCGCCGAAGCGGGGCGAGAGCGCCTGGATCACCTTGCCCCAGATCCAGAGGCCGAGCAGCCCCAGCAGGTAGCTCAGCACGGCATTCGCCAGCAGGCTGAAGACGCCGATCCGCGCACCGAGCACGCTGCCGAGATAGCTGGCGAAGATCGCCGAACCGATGAAGCCCGCCACCGCCGGAATGGCCGCGAGCGGCGCCGCATAGCCCTGGAAGAGGCTCGCCGTATCCGCCGGCTCGGCCGCGATCGCCCGCCATTCCTGCTCGGGCCGCTGGAGGAGGGCCTTGGCCCGTTCGAAGAGCGCCATGGTCAGCGGTAGACGAAGGCGGCGTCGTCGAGGTCGATGGCGGCGAAGGCATCCTTCTCCGTCCAGTAGTCCTGGGTATGCTGCCATTCCGGCTTGTCGCCGCGCTTCGGCAGCAGGTGCATCCCCCGCATCAGGTAGCCCGGGTTAAAGTTCTCGGGGTCGATCCAGGGAAGGATCGGCATGTCCCGATCCTCCGGCCGCAGCGCCACCTCGACGCGCTTCGCCCCCTTCGCCTCCATATGCTGCAGCAGCCGGCAGACGAAGTCGCCGACGAGGTCCGCCCGCAGCGTCCAGCTCGCGCGGAAATAGCCGAAGACCCAGGCCAGGTTGGGGATGCCGGTGAACATCATCCCGCGATAGGTCACCGTCTCGTGGAAGGCGAGCGGCTTGCCGTCGATCTCGAAGGCGATGTCGCCGAGGACGTTGAGGTGGAAGCCGGTGGCGGCGACGACGATGTCCGCCTCCAGGTGCTGGCCCGACTTCAGCCGGATGCCCGCCTCGTCGAACTGCTCGATCTCGTCGGTGACGACCGAGGCATCGCCGCGCGCCACCGCCTGGAACAGGTCGGCATCGGGGACGAAGGCGATGCGCTGGCGCCAGGGCCGGTAGCTCGGGGTGAAGTGGGTGTCGAGGTCGTAGTCCGGCCCGAGGATGGAGCGGAGGTTGGCCAGCATCTCGGCCTTCACCTTCTCCGGCTCGGCGAAGCAGCGCTCGGTGAAGACGGTCTGCTCCAGCAGGATCTTGCGGCGGACGATCTCGTGGATCCAGGTCTCGTCGACCTGCAGCTTGCGCAGCTCCTCCGCCAGCTCGATCGCGTTGCGCCCGGTGCGGAAATAGGTGGGCGAGCGCTGCAGCATCGTCACATGCGCGGCCTTGCCGGCCATGGCCGGCACGATGGTCGCGGCCGAGGCGCCGGAGCCGATGACGACCACGCGCTTGCCGGCATAGTCGAGGTCCTCCGGCCAGGTCTCGGTATGCACGAGCGCGCCGCGGAAGCGCTCCTTGCCCGGCCAGTCGGGCATGTAGCCATGGTTGTGGCGGTAATAGCCCTGGCACATCCAGAGGAAGCCGGCGGTGATGGTCACCGCCTCGCCGGTGTCGCCGCGCGTCGCCTCGACGGTCCAGCGGTTCTCGGCGCTCGACCAACGGGCGGAGTGGATGGTGTGGCGGTAGCGGATATGCCGGTCGAGGCCGTTCTCCTCGATCACCTCGCCCATGTATTTGCGGATCTCGTCGGCGGTCGCGATCGGCGTGCCGGTCCAGGGCTTGAAGCGGTAGCCGAAGGTGTGCAGGTCGCTGTCGGAGCGGATGCCGGGGTACTTGTGCGTCCACCAGGTGCCGCCGTAGGTCTCGGCCGCCTCCAGCACGAGGAAGCTGGCGCCCGGGCGCTGTACCTTCAGATGATAGGCGCCGCCCACGCCGGAGATGCCGGCGCCGACGATCAGCACGTCGACATGCTCGGCCTGTTGCGGGGAGGACCGTTCGAGGATGGCGGCTTCGGACATCGTCCCTGCTGTTCCTTGCTGGAGGCGCCGATAATGGTAGCAGCCTACCGGTCGAACAAGCAGGATCGCCCTGGCGGGGCCATTCGCCCGCAGGGTCACCCTGTCGCGACCGCCGCTCAGCGGAAGGCGAGGATCAGCCCATGCGCCATGGCCGGCGGCACGGCCAGGCCGAAGCAACCCTCCATCGCCCCGGTCCCCGCCGCGGCGCGCACGGCGGCGGAGGGGCTGGCGACCCGCACCGCCAGCGTCACCGGCCCCGCTGGCGGCAGGCCGGCAAGGTCAAGGCCGGGATAGCGCCCGGTGCGATGCAGCCCGGTGAGGAAGACCAGCGGCGCCGCCCCGGTCTCCACCCGCATCGCGCCATCCGGCTCGGCCACCGGTGCGCTGTCCAGCACCCGGCCCACCGCCTCGGCCGCGGCGACGGGGTCGGCCGTCAGCACCTCGATGCCGGCCAGCGCCTCGGCGGTGTTCGGGTGGTCCGCGAGGCCGGGCATCCAGGTCGCCTCCGGCGTCAAATGCTCGCAGGCGAAGAGGCGGAGGCCGGGCGCCGGCGCCTCGGCCAGGTGGAAGGTGCGGAAGCGCGCCTCCGCCGGCACGCCATCCGGCATGGGAACGGGCCGGCCGAAGCGCTGCACCGGCAGCGAGGCGACGCCCCGGGCCGCGAGCTCGGCGGCGCCGGCCTCGGCGTCATGGGCGCGGAGCGCGATGGCGGAGATGCCCTCCCGCTCCGCCAGCGCGGCGCGCCAGCCCGCATTGCGCGCGGCCGGCGCCAGCACGCCGAGCAGTTCCACATAGTCGGCGCGCAGCATGATGCAGTGATTGCCGGTGCCCATCTCCGCCGAATGCACCCCGCGCGGCGCCACGGCGAAGCCGAGGCGGGCAAAGCTCGCCGCCGCGGCATCGAGGTTCCGCACCAGCGCCACGCCATGGTCGATCCCGCCCAGATGCGTCAGCATGACCGCGATGTCCTCCAGCCCCAGGGGCGCCATGTCCTACGCCATCGAAACCCGCGTCACCCGCCTGCTCGGCATCCGCTATCCGATCGTGCAGGGCGGGCTGGCGCGCGTGGCCTTCTCGGCCCTCGCTGCCGCCGTGTCCAACGCCGGCGGGCTCGGCCAGATCAGCACGGCGGGGCTCGACGGGCCGGAGGCGCTGCGGGCCGAGATCCGCCGCTGCCGTCGCCTGACGAGCATGCCCTTCGCGGTGAATTTCCCGATCGGCCGCAATGACATCACCCCGGGCCTCGAGGCGGCGCTGGAGGAGGGGGTGCGGATCATCGCGCTCACCGCCGGCAACCCGGCGCCCTTCATCCGCCGCTGCGAGCAGGCGGGGGCGAAGACGCTGGTGCTGACCGCCGGGCCCGAGCTGGCGCGGAAGGCCGAGGCCGCCGGCGCCGACATGGTGGCGACCGTCGGCTACGAGGGCGGCGGCCATATCGGCCGCTCCGACGAGACGACGATGGTCATGGTTCCCCGCACCGTCGCCGCGGTGAAGATCCCGGTCCTCGCCTCCGGCGGCATCGCCACCGGCGCCGGGCTGCTGGCGGCGCTGGCGCTCGGCGCCGAGGGGGTCGAGATGGGCACCCGCTTCGTCGCCAGCGCCGAGGCCGTGGCCCATGACAATTACAAGCACGCCCTCGCCGCCGCCGCACCCACCGATACCATGCTGATCAAGCGAACCCTCGGCATGCCCGGCCGGGTCCTGCGCAGCCCGCATGCCGAGCGCATCGTCGCCGCTGAGGCCGCCGGCGCACTGCGTGAGGAGCTGATCGCCATGATCGCCGGCGCCGCCAATGCCCGCGGCACCGATGCCGGCGACCTCGAGGACAGCTATGTCTGGGCCGGACAATGCGTCGGCCTGATCGACGGGGTGGAGCCCGCCGGCGCCATCGTCGCCCGCATGGCCGAGGAGGCCGCGGCCGGCCTCGCCCGCCTGCGCGCCATGATGGGGTGAGGGGAAGGCGCACCGCTCTCGCCACGGCCTGCCTGCCCACCGGCTTCCGCCTCGCCGGTCGGGCAGGAGACGGACGGAACCAGACCATCACCAGTTCGTGATCAAAGTCTGGCCGGTTCCGGACAGGGCCGTGCATCCGGATCGCCATGCCACTCGTACCGCAACGAAAAGGGAAGGGCCTCTGTCCTTTTTCGGCTCCTTCATTCGGTGCGGAACGATGACGACATCCCGGTTCAGGTTGTGCCCCATCCCCGATGGACTGGCCGATCCCGCCTGGCTCCTCAGCTGGTACAGGGGCCCGTGCGAGACCCTTGCCGCCTCGGTCGAGGAGGCCCGATGGCTCGCTGCCGGCCGGTACACGATCGCGGCGCAAAAGGACCCAAGGCTGGCAAGCCAGGTTTCCCCCTGGCTCGACAGCAGCCTTGTCGCGGTCGAACCGGTGACGGCCGACCAGGGTGAGCTCAGTCCGGGCGGCGTCGCCTGATCGGAGCCGGGCCGCGCCTCAGGGCGCCGGGGGCAGCAGCACCACCGTCACGCTGCGCTCCACCGGCACCGCGCCGCGGGCGAAGGCGGCGCGGCGCGCCTCGGCCCGGATGCGGTCGCGCTCCACCCCGAGCTTCGACAGCGCCTCGGCCACCGCCCCGGCCCGCTTCGCGGCAAGCTGCAACCCGGCCTGCGCCCCGCCCTCCTGCGGCCCGGCATGGCCGAGCACGCAGAGCATCCGCTCCGGCTCCCGCTTCGCCCGGTCGGCGGCGGCGTCCAGGTTGGCCCGCGCATCCGCCCGCGGCGCGGCGTCGCCACGGGCGAAGGGAATGGCGAAGGCATCATCCTCCAGCTGCTCGGCGCCGATGCAGGTGAAGGGGCGGGGCTGCGCCCAGGCCCCCTTGGACGTGACCAGGCCAGGCAGCAGCAGGGCGGCGGCCAGCAGCGGGATCATCATGCGGCCGCCAGCAGCCCCGCATCCCGGAGCCGCGCCAGCAGCGCCGCGGCGTCGACGCCGGGATGGGCAGCACGCAGCTCTGCCTCCGCCACATCCGGCCGGGCGAGCAGCCAGCCGGCCGCCTCCACCTCGGCGCCGGCGAGCGGCAGCACGCCGCCGGCGGTCTTCAGCACCCAATCCGCGCCGCGCCGCACCGGCTTCGCCCCCGGCGCCAGCACGCGGAAGGCGGGCGCATCGGCCTCCGCGGCCGGGGCCTCGCCGGCCGGGGCGATGCCGCGGGCAGCCAGCAGGTCATTGCCGCCACGGTGGAACCGGTAGTCGGCGACGAAGCGCTCCAGCACCTCCATCACCTTCGGCTCCCGGCAGAGCTCGGCCAGGCGCTGGCCGAGCGCCCCGGCCCGGCTGGTGAGCGCGAACCTCGCCGCCGCCGAGCCGTCCTGCCGCGGCAGGGGCTTGCGGAACTCCGGGTCGTAGAGCGCCCGCTCGACCAGGATGTTGAGCAGGTCCATCCCGAGCGGCGCGTGCACGCCATAGGCGATGTGGACGGAGGCCGGCGCCTCGGCCAGCGCGTCGTGGTACCAGCCGCGCGGCAGGTAGAGCAGGTCGCCCGGCCGCAGCGTGACCTTCTCGCGCAGCCGGCCCTTCTGCTGCTCGTGCTGCGCCTGGGACATGCCGCGGAAGACGGGGTGGGCGATCGGCCATTCTGCCCGGCCCTCCCAGAGGTTCCAGGTCTTCTCGCCCTCGACCTGCACCGCCCAGACCTCATGCGTGTCGAAATGCGCGGGGAAGGCCTTGTGGCTCTGCCAGGAGATGTAGACATTCGCCTGCGCCTTGCCGAGCCCGGCGCCCTCCAGCGCGGCGGACACGGCGGCGAGGCCGGGCGTCAGGCTGTCCACGTCGTTCATGACGATGCTGGCGCCGCGCTTCACCCAGTCCCGCACCTTCGGCGCCTCGGGCTGCAGCACCTGCGCGTTGTCCCGGCTGGTGGCGCGGCCGCAATACTGCTCCGGCGGCACCGGCGTGCCGTCCATCACCAGCTGCAGCGAATGGCCGGACCAGATATGCGTCATGTCCAGCAGCCGGTTGATCTGCCGCCAGGACAGGACATGGGCGAATTTCGCCGCCCCGCCCGGCACATGCAGCGGCTTGCGGTCGTAATGCTCGGCGAAGAACCGCTCCGGCGTGACCGGGGCGAGCAGCTCGGCAAGGGTCAAGGTCATGGGCCCCCTGTAGCAGATCGCGCGCCCGAGCGGGACCGTTCGTGAGGCTTGCGGCGGGCGGCATAAGCCGCGAAGAGAGGCCCCAAGGAACCTTGGGGGATGCAACGGATGACCGAGCCGGCCCGGCTTGAACTGTTCCACCTGGCGGAGGATGCGCTGCGCCGCCAAGCCCCCGCCCTGCCCGCCGAGGCCGCCCTCCTGCTCCGCACCCTGCATGCCGGGGTGCCGACCACCGAACTCGCCGCGCCGGAGGCGGTGGCCGCCGCCGCCGCCAGCCTCTTCTCCCTCGCCGAGCAGCGGCCGCCCGGCACGGCCCGCATCCGCCTTATCCCCCCCGCTGCCGGCCAGGGACCGCATGCGGTGGCAGAGATCGTCACCGACGACATGCCCTTCCTGGTCGACAGCGCCCTCGGGGCGCTGGCCCGGCAGGGGCGGGTGGTGCGCCAGCTCCTCCACCCCGTCGTGCCGGTCCGACGCGATGCGGCCGGGCGGCTGCTCTCCCTCGGCGGCGAGGGCCAGGGGGAGGCGCGTCCGGAGAGCATGATGCGCATCACCCTCGGCGCCGCGCCCACCGCGCTGCTGCCCGGCCAGCCCGCCGTGGCGCCGGACGACTGGGCCGGGCTCGAGGCCGCGCTGACCCGGGCGCTGGGCGATACCCGCCGCGCCGTCGAGGACTTCCCCGCCATGGCTGCGCTCCTGCGCCAGGCGGCGGAGGAGGTGGCGCCGCGCGCCGAGCCGGGCGCCATCGGCTTCCTCCGCTGGCTGGGCGAGGACAATTTCGTCCTGCTGGGCCATCGCCGCCTCGACCTCACGCCGGAGGGCGGGCTGCGCGCGGTGGAGGCGGAAAACCTTGGCCTGCTGCGCGACGCCGCCCTGCCGGTCTTCGACGTGCTGCGCGGCGAGGGTGCCCTCTCGCCCCAGCTGCGCGCCGCGCTGGCCGACAGCGCCGCCGTCACCATCGCCAAGGCCAATATGCGGAGCACCGTGCACCGGCCGCAGCATGCCGACGTGGTGGTGACGGATGTGCTCGGCGCCGATGGCGGCGTGGTCGGGCTGCGGCTCTTCCTCGGCCTCTTCGCCGCCGCGGCCTACAACCGCAACCCGCGCAGCATCCCGCTGCTGGCGGAGAAGGTCGCCCGCATCCTCGGCGCCGCCGGCTACGACCCGGAGGCGCATGACGGCCGCGCGCTGCGCAACATCCTCGACACCTGGCCGCGCGACGAGCTGTTCCAGGCGCCGGAGCCGCAGATCCTGGCCGCCGCCCGCCGCGCGCTCGACCTGCAGATCCGGCCGCGCCCGGCGCTGGCGCTGCGGCGCGACCCCTTCGGCCGCTTCGTCTCGGCGATCGTCTGGCTGCCGCGCGACACCTTCGACACGCGGCTGCGCGAGCGCGTCGGCGCCATGCTGGCGCGGGCCTGCGGCGGGCATTTGAGCGCCTGGTACATCGCGCTCGGCGACTCGCCGCTGGCGCGGGTGCACTACATCATCGGCACCGACCCGGCGCGGCCGGCCGAGTTCGACGAGGCGGCGCTGGAGGCGGCCGTCGCGCAGGCGGCGCGCGGCTTCGGCGACCGGCTGTCGGAGGCGCTCGCCGCCGAGCGGGGCGAGGCCGCCGCCGCGGCGCTGCTGGCGCGCTGGCAGGATGCCTTCCCGCCCGGCTACCGCGAGACGGCGACCGGCGCCGAGGGCGCGGCCGACCTCGCCCTGGCCGAGCGGGCGCTGGCCGAAGGCCGCCCTGCTGCGGCGCTGGCCCGGCCGCCGGGCGCGGCGGGCCTCGTGCTGCGCCTGGCCAATCCCGGCGGCCCGCTGCCGCTCGCCGATGCGCTGCCGCTCTTCGAGAGCCTCGACCTCCGCGCCATCGAGGAGCTGCCGCACCGCCTCACCCCCGCCGGGGCGGGTGAGGTCGTGCTACACGTCTTCACCCTGGAGCCTGGCGCGGCGGTCGAGCCCGCCTGCTTCCCCGCCCTCCTCGAGGCGCTGGCCGCCCTGCTCGACGGACGGGCGGAGGCGGATGGCTTCAACCGCCTCGTGCTGCGGGCCGGGCTCGGCTGGCGCGAATGCTGGCTGCTGCGCGCGCTCTATCGCTGGCTGAAGCAGGTCGGCTTCGCCTTCGCGCAGGCGAGCGTCGAGGCGGCGCTGGCTGCACACCCCGCCGCGGCGCGGCTGCTGCTCGACCTCTTCCATGCCCGCTTCGACCCGGACCGGCCGCGCGGCGAGGAGGCGGGGCTGGAGGAGGCCTGGCGCGCGCTGCTTGACACCGTCGAGAACCCGGACGAGGACCGCATCCTCTCCCGCCTGCACACCGTGCTCGGTGCGGTGCTCAGGACCAACTACTTCCAGGGCAAGGACTACCTCTCGCTCAAGATTGACAGCGCCGCCGCGGGCGAGATGCCGGCACCAAGGCCCTGGCGCGAGGTCTTCGTCCATTCGCCGCGGATGGAGGGCGTGCATCTCCGCGCCGGGCCGGTGGCGCGGGGGGGCATCCGCTGGTCCGACCGGCGGGAGGATTTCCGCACCGAGATCCTCGGGCTGATGAAGGCCCAGCGCGTGAAGAACGTCGTCATCGTGCCGACCGGCGCGAAGGGCGGCTTCGTCCTGAAGAACATCCCCGCCGAGCGCGAGGCCTTCCAGGCCGAGGGCGTCGCCTGCTACCGCCTGCTGGTCCGCGGCCTGCTCGACATCACCGACAACCTCTCTCCCGCCGGCGTGGTGCCGCCCCCGCGCGTGGTGCGGCGCGACGGGGACGACCCCTACATGGTCGTCGCCGCCGACAAGGGCACGGCGACCTTCTCCGACATCGCCAACGGCCTCTCCGCCGAATACGGCTTCTGGCTGAGCGATGCCTTCGCCAGCGGCGGCTCGGCCGGCTACGACCACAAGGGCATGGGCATCACCGCGCGCGGCGCCTGGGTGATGGTGGCGCGGCACTTCGCCGAGCTGGGCCACGACATCTTCGCCGAGGACTTCACCTGTGCCGGCGTCGGCGATATGTCGGGCGACGTCTTCGGCAACGGCCTGCTGATCTCGCCGCACACGAAGCTGGTGGCCGCCTTCGACCACCGCCACATCTTCCTCGACCCGGACCCCGATCCGGCCGCCTCCTTCGCCGAGCGGCAGCGCCTCTTCGCCCTGCCGCGCTCCTCCTGGGCGGATTACGACACGACGAAAATCTCGGCCGGCGGCGGCGTCTTCCCGCGTAGCCTGAAGACCATCCCGCTCTCGCCGCAGGTGCGCGCCCTGCTCGGGATCGAGGCGGAGCGGGTCGAGCCGGCGGCGCTGATGCAGGCCATCCTCCGCGCCCCGGTCGACCTGCTCTATTTCGGCGGCATCGGCACCTATGTGAAGGCGAGCGGCGAGAGCCAGGCCGAGGCCGGCGACCGCGCCAATGACGCGGTCCGCGTCAACGGCGGCGAGATCCGCGCCCGCGTCGTGGGGGAGGGGGCCAACCTCGCCGTGACGCAAGCCGGCCGGGTCGAGGTCGCGCGCGCGGGCGGGCGCATCAACACCGATGCGCTCGACAACTCGGCCGGCGTGTCCACCAGCGACCATGAGGTGAACATCAAGATCCTGCTCGCCGATGCCGAATCCTCCGGCGCGCTGACCCGCACCCAGCGCGACGCGCTGCTCGCCGAGATGACCGACGAGGTGGCGGAGCTGGTGCTGCGCGACAATGCCCAGCAGGCGCTCGCCGTCTCGCTCGAGGAGCGCGCCGGGGCCGAGGCGCTGCCGGGCCAGGCGGCGCTGATGCTGCGGCTGGAAGCGGCCGGGGTGCTCGACCGCGCCGTCGCCGGCCTGCCCGATGCAGCCGCCATGACCGGCCGCATCGCCGCCGGCGAGGCGCTGGCCCGCCCCGGCATCTGCGCCCTGCTGCCGCTGGCCAAGCTCTGGCTCACGGAGGCGATCGAGGAGAGCGACCTGCCGGATGATCCGGTCTTCGCCCCCATGCTGCTCGCCTACTTCCCGAAGCCCCTGCGGGCGCGCTTCCCGGAGATGATCGCCCGCCACCGGCTGCGGCGGGAGTTGGTGGCGACCGCCATCGCCAACGAGGTGGCGAACCGCCTCGGCTGCGCCGCGCTCGGCCGGCTGGCGGCGGCGGCCGACCCGGTGACCCTCGCCCGCGCCGCCTGGCTGGCGGGCGAGGTCTTCGCCCTGCCCGGCGCGGCCGATGCGGCGGATGCCTGCGCAGCCCCGGCCCCCGCCCGGCTCGACCTGCTGCTCGCCTTGCGCCGGCTGCAGGAGGAGGCGGCGCTCGGCCTGCTCGATGCCCCCCGCCCGCTGGAGCTGGCCCTCGCCGCGCTGCGCCCCGGCGTCGAGGCCCTGGTCGCCGGCACCGAGCCGGGGCCCGAGGCCGCCGCCTGGCGTGCGGCCGGCCTGCCGGAGGAGGCGGTGTCGCTCGCCTCCGCCGCGGGGCGGCTGGCCGCCGCGCCGGTCATCCTCCAGCTTGCCGGCGCCACCGGGGCAACGCCGGAGGAGGCTGCGGGCGCCTGGTCCGCCATCGGCGCCGAATACGGGATCGAGGCGCTGCGCGGCGCCGCCCATGCCGCCCCCGTGCCCGGCCCCTTCGGCCCGCGCGCCCGGGCGGCGCTGCTCGCCGATCTCGGCGCGACCCAGGCCAGGCTCGCCGCCGCCCGCCTCGCCGGCACCGCACCGCGGGCCGAGCCGCCGCTGGCCCTGGCGCGGGAGGCGGCGATGGCCGGCGACCTGGCGGCGCTCGGCGTCGCGGTGCGGGCGCTGGCGACGGTGGCGTGAGCCATGTCCTGCCGGACCTGCTGCGGCCGGGGCTGCGGCTGGTGATCTGCGGCAGCGCGGCGGGCACCGTCTCCGCCGCGCGCGGCGCCTATTACGCCGGGCCGGGCAACAAATTCTGGGACATCCTGCACCGTATCGGCCTGACGCCGCGGCGCTTCCGGCCGGAGGAGTACCCCCTGCTGCTCGAGCTCGGCATCGGCCTCACCGATCTCTGCAAGACCGCCTTCGGGCCGGATGCCTCGCTGCCGCGCGACGGCTACGACCTGCCCGGCCTCCGCGCCCGGCTCGCCGCCGCGGCGCCGACCCTGCTCGCCTTCAACGGCAAGGCAGCGGCCTCGTGCTGGCTTGGCCTCCGCGCGCCGCGCTTCGGCTGGTGGGAGGGGGCGCCGCCGGTGATGGTGCTGCCCTCCACCTCCGGCCTCGCCTGCCGGAGCTGGCAGGAGGCGCCCTGGCTCGAGCTCGGCCGGCGCCTGGCATGACCCGCCAGGCCTGGGCCTGGGCCCTCTACGACTGGGCGAACAGCGCCTTCCCCACCGTCGTCTCCACCTTCGTCATCGCCGCCTATTTCACCAAGGGCATCGCCCCGGACCCGGCAACCGGCCAGGCGCAATGGGGCTGGATGCAGACCGCGGCGGGCATCGCCATCGCCCTGCTCTCGCCCGCCCTCGGCGCGGTCGCCGATGCCGGCGGCAGGCGGCGGCTGATGCTCGGCCTCTGCACCGCCGTCATGGTCGTGGCGACGGCCGGCATCTGGTTCGCCGAGCCGCGGCCCGACCATGCGCTCTGGGCGCTCGCCTGCGTCGGCCTCGCCACCGTTGCCTTCGAGCTCGGCACGGTCTTCTACAACTCGCTGCTGCCGGAGGTGGCGGCGCCGGCGCAGATCGGCCGCGTCTCCGGCCTGGCCTGGGGCCTCGGCTATGCCGGCGGCCTCGCCTGCCTCGTCGTCGCGCTCCTCGTCCTGGTACAGCCGAAGCCGCCCCTCTTCGGCCTGGATGCGGCGAGCGCCGAGCCGGTGCGGGCGACGGCCCTGCTGACGGCCGCCTGGGTCGCCGCCTTTGCCTGGCCGGTCCTCGCCCTGCTCCCCGGCAGCCAGGGCCCGAAGCCCGGCTGGTGGGCGGCGGCGCGCGGCGGCATGGCGGAGATCGCCCGCCTGCTGCGCGGCCTGCCGCGCAACCCGGTGATGGCCCGCTTCCTCGTCGCCCGGCTCTTCTACACCGACGGGTTGAACACCCTCTTCGCCTTCGGCGCCATCTATGCCGCCGGCGTCTTCGGCATGAGCTTTGAGGAGATCCTGGTCTTCGGCATCGCCCTCAACCTGACGGCCGGGCTGGGCGCCGCCGGCTTCGGCCTGATCGAGGACCGCATGGGGTCGAAGCGCACGGTGATGGTCTCGCTCGGCGCCCTCGTCCTGCTCTGCGCCGGGCTGCTGGTGGTGGAGGGGAAGCCTGCCTTCTGGGCCCTCGCCCTGGCGCTCGGGGTCTTCATCGGCCCGGCCCAGGCGGCGAGCCGCACGCTGATGGCCCGCCTTGCCCCGCCGGAGGAGGTGGCGGCGCATTTCGGCCTCTTCGCCCTCAGCGGGCGCGTCACCGGCTTCCTTGGCCCCGCGGTGCTCGCCGCCGTCACCGCGGCGACGGGCAGCCAGCGGGCGGGGATGGCGACGGTCATTGTCTTCCTTGCCCTCGGCGCGGCGATCCTGGCCGGCCTGCGGGAGCGGCAGTAGCGCCGGGATTCGTTTAGATTCATTGATGTCTTTTGCATCTACAGCCCGCCCCGCTCGTTAGGCCGGCACGGCGGCCGCCGCGAGCCACGGGCTCTCCGGCCGAAAACTGGGGGGAAACAGGCGGGATGCTGATCTCGGACGCTGGGCCGCGCGCCCATCGCCGCCAATTCGTCATGGCGAGGCAGCCCGTCCTACCGGACGAGGATTGGGCGTCGCGGGCCATCTCCAACGGCTTCTACCTGTCCTATCAGCGGGACCTCCCGGTCCATGTCCTGGAGCGGGAGGGCCAGTCGGTGATCCTGCTCGGCCATGCCGTTCCCGTGGCGCCGGGGGCCGGGCCGGATGAGCTGGCAGGGCGCTTCGTCCGGATCGAATGGCCTTACCTCTACCCGGATCCGAGCGCGCTGCTGCCCATCTATTACGGGACCACGCCGGACGGGCCGCTCATCACCTCGAGCCCGAGCCTCGCCGCGCGGCTTGGCGGCGGTGCCGTCACCCACCGCGAGATCGCCTGGTCGGGCCTGAACTGGACCCCGCCGCCCGCCACCGCGGTGGCGGGCATCGCCACGCTGCTGCGGGACCAGCGCCTCGTCATCCCATCCGCGACGGTCGAGGGCCTGGACTGCCCGATCCGTCCCGCCGCCTCGGTTGAGGCCGCCCGGGACGAGATGGCTGCGGACCTGACCAGCCTCGCCGGCACGCTCAAGGACCGCGGCGGCACCACCTACCTGGCGCTGACGGCCGGGCTCGATTCCCGCACCCTCCTCGCCGGCCTGCTCGCCGCCGGCACGCGCTTCGAATGCGTCACGCAGAGCTTCGACGGCGTGAAGCCGGCCGATATCGAGATTGCCGGCCGCATCAGCCGCCATCTCGGCGTTCCCCACCATGTCATCGACCCCGAGGCCTTCGACGAGGCGCCGCTGCGCCTCTGGCGCGAGCATGGGCTCGAGAGCTACCACGATGCCGATGATGCGCATCTGATCCCGCAGAACCAGTACCGCTTCCTCGGCGCCGGCGACCTGCTGGTCCGCGGCGGATGCTTCGAATTCGGCCGCCGCTTCTATGCCTCGCGCTTCACCGGCCTCGATTTCGGCAATGCGACCGGCGCGGCGCTCTGGTCCCGCTTCGAGGCCACGGTGCCGCACCCGCCGACGGTCGCGGCGCTCGAGGCCTGGCTCGACTGGCGCCGCCGCCATGCGGACGGCCTCGACCTGGCCGACTCCTTCTACCTCGACCAACGGGCTGGCGGCTGGCTCTCCGCGGTCGAGCATGGGCTGGACATGCTGCCCGGCCTGTCGCTCCCTGCCGCGAATTGCAACCGCATCCTGTCGGCGCTGATCACGCCGGGGGAGGCGGACCGGTTGGATGGCCGCCTGCAGCGCGACGTCATCCGCCGGCTGGAGCCGGGGCTGCTGCGCTTCCCGGTCAACCCGCCGAGCCTCGGCGAGCGGGCGACGCGGCTGCTCCACCGCACCCGCGACGGGATCAAGCGGCGCCTCAAGCGGGTCCTGCCCGGCGCGGTGGTGCGGCGGCTGCGGAGATAATCCGCAGCGCCGCACCCCGCCGCCGCGTTTGGAGCCGTGCCGGGGCGGGCGGGCCGCCATCCGCCGGGGCTTCCCTGAAGCGCCGCCCCGCCCTATTGATCTGGCAAGCAAACATCCGTTCCGGGAGCAACGCCATGACCACCCTGACCCGCCGCGCCGCGCTTGGCGCCGCAACCCTGCTCGCCGCCCCGCGCTTGGCGCGCGCCGCCGAGACCCAGCTCGCCATCGCCACCGGCACCACCGGCGGCGTCTACTACCCGCTCGGCGGCGGCCTTGCGAATATCCTCTCCCGCACCATCCCGGGGATGAGCGCGACCGTCGAGGTCACCGGCGGCTCCGTCGCCAACAACCAGCTGCTCGGCGCCGGCCGCGTCGGGCTGATCTTCACCCAGGTCGATGCCAGCGTGGATGCGGTCAACGGGCAGGACCGCTTCCGCGGCCGTCCGGTGAAGGTCCGCTCCATCGCCGTGCTCTACTCCAACCGCATGCAGGTGGTGACGACCGCGGCGAGCGGCATCCAGAGCCTCGCCGACATGAAGGGCAAGCGCGTCTCGACCGGCGCCCCCGGCTCGGCGACCGAGGTGATGGCCTTTCGCCTCATCGAGGCCGCCGGCCTCGACCGCGACAAGGACTTCCGTGCCCGCGAGCGCCTTTCGCCCGCCGAGAGCACCAATGCCGTCAAGGACGGCAAGCTCGATGCCTATTTCTTCGTCTCCGGCGTGCCGACCAGCGCGATCACGGACCTCGCCGCCTCGCCCGGCGTCACCATGCGGCTGATTGACCATGCCGACTACATCCCGCAGATCACCGCCAAGTACGGGCCGGTCTACTTCCCGGAGGTGATCCCGGCCGGCACCTATCCTGGTCAGACCACGGACAACCAGCAGATGTCGGTGGCGAACATCCTCGCCGTGCTCGACACGATGCCGGACGAGCTGGTGACGAAGATCTTGGAGAGCACCTGGAACGGGCGGGCCGAACTGGCCCAGGTGCATGCCGAGGGGCGCGGCTTCACCCTTGAGCGGCAGAAGACGGCGGCGGCCGGCGTGCCCTGGCACCCAGCGGCGGAAGCCTTCTGGAAGAAGCAGGGCGCAGCGCTCGCCTGACGAGGCGCCCTGGCCCCGCCGGGGGGAAGGCTCCCCCGGTCCTGCCCTGGATACGCCGTTACCCGCTGGGCAGCCGTTGGCCGGAAGGGCGGGTCAGCGCTTCCCGTCCCACTCGGGCTCCGCAGCGGCGCTCTCGGCCTGGGCCCGCTGGTCGTTCGGCCGGCCCTGAGGCGAGCCGCCGGCCTTCTCGATCTCCTCCGGCCTGGCGCCGCCGCGCGACGTCTCCTCCTCGCTCCACGGCGTCTCGCCCGTGCCCAGCTTTGCTTCCGGCATTCCGCCTCCCCTCCGTATCGGACGTCCAGCGAGGCCTGTGCGCCACGGTTCCGCCGCTGGCGCGTTGGGGCGCCGGCTGCCCTGTGGAAGAACGCCCCTGCTGACCGACCTGCTGGTGGGAGGGCGGGAGCTGCCGCTCTGGCTCTCCCTGCTGGTCCCCTTCGTCCTCGCCCCGGCGCTGGCGCTGCTGGCGCTGCGCCTCGTCCACGTCCTGCTGGACCGGGTGCTGGCCGCCAGCCTAGCCCGCCTGCTCCGCCGCGTGCTGGCCGATGGCCGCGGCGCCGTGCAGGCCGCCATCGCGCTGCTGGCAGTGGAGGTGACGCTGCCCGCCGTCGACCTGCCGACCGCCGCCGAGCAGGCCGCGAGCCGTGTCGCCGCGCTCGGCCTGGTGGTGGCGATCGGCTGGGCGCTGACCCGCAAGGTCGCCGCCGTCTTCGACGCCTGTCTGGAGGGCCCGCTCGGCGAGAATGCCGACTGGCTGCAGCGCCGCCGGCGGACCCAGCTCATCGTCTTCCGCCGCCTCGCCGTCTCCACCGGCGTCGCGCTGACCGCCGGCCTGGTGCTGACGGCCATCCCCGCCGTGCGTGCCGTCGGCCTCAGCCTCTTCGCCTCGGCCGGCGTCGCCGGCATCGTCGCAGGCCTGGCGGCGCGGCCGGCCGTCTCCAACCTCATCGTCGGCATCCAGATCGCGCTGACCCAGCCGATCCGCCTCGGCGATGCCGTGCTGGTCGAGGGCGAGTGGGGCCATGTGGCGGAGATCACCGCGACCTATGTGACCATCGCCACCTGGGACCAGCGCTCCCTCGTCGTCCCCATCGGCTACTTCGCCGAGCGGCCGATCCGGAACTGGACGAAGACCAGCGCGCAGTTGCTCGACATCGTCTTCCTCTATGTCGACTACACCGTGCCCGTCGCCGAGCTGCGCGCGGAGGCGCAGCGCATCCTCGGAGCGAGCCCGCTCTGGGACCGGCGCGTCTTCGCCGTGCAGGTCACCGACCTGAAGGAGCGCAGCGTCGAGATCCGCGTGCTGATGAGCGCCGCCAATTCCGGCGCGATGTTCGACCTGCGCTGCCTGATGCGCGAGCGGCTGATCGCCTTCCTCGCCGAGAAGTATCCGCGCTCACTGCCCCAGGCGCGCCTCGTCGTCTCCGAGCTGCGCGCCGCTTGACCGCCGGCGCCGGCGCCACCAGCCTGCGCGCAAAGCAGGGAGCGGGCGATATGCCGCGACGTCGCATCGTGATCGGGGGCGCGCTCGCCGCCGCCGCCATCCGCCCCGCCGGGGCCCAGTCCTGGCCGGACCGCCCGATCCGCATCATCGCCCCCTACGCGCCCGGCGGCCAGTCCGACACGGTGGTCCGGCTGCTCGCGCCGAAGCTCACGGAGCACCTCGGCCAGGGCGTCGTGGTCGAGAACCGGACGGGCGCCGGCGGATCCATCGGCGCCGGCGTCGTCGCCCAGGCACCGCCCGATGGCTACACGCTGCTCTTCGAAAGCTTCGCCTTCCTTGTCGTGCCCTTCATCGTGAAGGGCCTCGCCTTCGACTACGAGACGGCCTTCGCCCCGGTCGGCCAGGCCGTCGCGCTGCCCTATGTGCTGGTGGTGCGGCGCGACTTCCCGGCGAAGGACTTCGCCGGGTTCCTCGCCTATGCCAAGGCGCATCCCGGCGTCAGCTACGGCACGCCGGGCGTCGGCACGGTCGGCCACCTGGCCGGCGCCCTGCTGGAGAGCCGGGCGGGGATCAAGCTGGAGCACGTCCCCTATCGCGGCGGCGCGGAATCGGCGCGGGACCTGGCCGGCGGCGTCATCGACGCGGCGATCGGCACGGCGAACAGCTTCGGCCCGCTGGTCCAGGAGGGCAAGGTGCGCGGCCTGGCGCTGACCAGCGGCGAGCGCCGCGGCACGCTCCGCGACCTGCCGACCATCGCCGAGAGCGGCTTCCCCGGCTACGACCTGACGAGCTGGAACGGCCTCTTCGCCCCTGCCGGCACCCCCGCGCCGGTCCTGGCGAAGCTGGAGGCGGCGCTCGCCCATGCGACGAGCGACCCGGCGACGCGCGAGAGGCTGGCGATGACCGGCAACGACGCCGTCACCGAGGGCTCGGCCGCCTTCGCCGCCCGCATCCAGCGCGAGCGGGCGGTGGTGCGGCAGATCGTGGCGCAAACCGGCATCCGCGCCGAGTAGTCAGTCATTGCCCTCGTCGGGGATGTTGAGCAGGGTCCCGCAGGCCTTGCAGTGGACGGAATCCGGCTCGTGCCGCTGCAGCCCGCAATCGGGACATGGGAAGCGCACCTTGTTCGGCCGGAACAGCGTCTGCGCCAGCCGGAGGAAGAGGGTGACGCCCGCCAGCATGATCACCACCGATAGCAGCCGCCCCGTTGGCCCCTGCAGGGTGATGTCGCCGAAGCCCGTCGTGGTCAGGGCGGTGACGGTGAAGTAGAGCGCATCGGCGTAGTTGGTGATGTGCGGGTTGCCGCGGTGCTGCGTCTCGAAGACCAGCCCGGTCATGATGAAGATGAAGACGCCGAGCTGCGCCGCCGCCAGCGCCGCCTCCTCGTTCTGGCGAAAGAAGGGCAGGTCGCTGCGGAGCGAGGTGATGAGCCGCACCGAATGCAGCAGCCTCAGCGTCCGCAGCACGCGGAGGAAGGCGAGCGCGCCGTAGAGCAGCGGCGCCAGCAGCAGCGAGAGGATGCCGAGCAGGTCGGCCAGCTCCAGCGGCTGGATCAGGGCGCGCCAGGGCCGGCCGCTGGCGCTGATCCGCCCGGCGAATTCGGCCAGCAGCACGAGGCCGAGCCCGACATCCACCGCCAGGACCAACCCGCTGAGCGGCAGGAAGGAGGCGACGACGATCCAGCCGATGCTGACCAGGTCGAGGCCGAGCAGGGCGTAGCGGAAATGCCGGGCCTCCGGCACCTCCGCCCGGTAGAGACGCCGCAACGCGACGCGGAGCCGGTCGCGCCGCGGCCACCGCATGGCTACAGCGCGCCGCCCCGGCGCCCCGCCATGGCCCCGAGCCGGAGCCGCAGCGCGTTCAGCTTGATGAAGCCCTGGGCGTCGAACTGGTCGTAGGCGCCCTGGTCCTCCTCGAAGGTGACGTGCTTCATCGAGTAGAGGCTGTGCGGGCTGCGCCGGCCCGTGACGATGACATTGCCCTTGTAGAGCGTCATCCGCACCTCGCCGCTGACGCTCCGCTGGCTCTCGTCGGCCATGGCCTGGATCATCCGCCGCTCCGGGCTGAACCAGAAGCCGTTGTAGACGATCTCCGCATAGCGCGGCATCAGGCTGTCCTTCAGGTGCATCGCCTCGCGGTCGAGGGTGATGCTCTCGATCGCCCGGTGCGCCTGCCAGAGGATGGTGCCGCCCGGCGTCTCGTAGCAGCCGCGCGACTTCATGCCGACGAAGCGGTTCTCGACGAGGTCGAGCCGGCCGATGCCGTTGGCCTTGCCGAGGGCGTTCAGCTCGGTCAGCAGCGCCGCCGGGCTCAGCCGGCGGCCGTTGATCCCGACGGCATCGCCGCGCTCGAACTCGACTACGATCTCGGTCGGGCTGTCGGGCGCCTCCATCGGGCTGATGGTGCGCTGCCAGACCATCTCGTCCGGCGCATCCCAGGGCTCCTCGAGGATCTTCCCCTCGGAGGAGCTGTGCAGCAGGTTGGCATCGACCGAGAAGGGCGCCTCGCCGCGCTTGTCCTTGGCGATGGGGATCTGGTTCGCCTCGGCGAATTCCAGCAGCCGGGTGCGGCTCGTCAGCTCCCACTCGCGCCAGGGGGCGATGACCTTCACGTCCGGCTTCAGCGCGTAGTAGCCGATCTCGAAGCGCACCTGATCGTTGCCCTTGCCGGTCGCGCCATGGGCGACGGCATCGGCGCCCACCTCCTCGGCGATGCGGATCTGCTCCTGCGCGATCAGCGGCCGGGCGATGGAGGTGCCGAGCAGGTACTGCCCTTCATAGAGGGCGTTCATCCGGAACATCGGGAAGACGAAGTCCCGCACGAACTCCTCGCGCAGGTCGCGGATGAAGATGTTCTCCGGCTTGATGCCAAGCAGCAGGGCCTTGTCCCGCGCCGGGCCCAGCTCCTCCCCCTGGCCAAGATCGGCGGTGAAGGTCACCACCTCGCAGCGATAGGTGGTCTGGAGCCATTTCAGGATGACGCTGGTATCGAGGCCGCCGGAATAGGCCAGAACGACCTTCTTGACATCCTTCACGCGCATGATCCTGGTCCTGACGGGGGCTGATGGTGGCCGAAGCGGGCCAGATGCCGCGTTTGCCGCGCGGCGACAAGGGCTTGCGCGCAGCCCCGGCCCTCTGTCCGCACCGCCCCCCGCCGCGGCCAGGTCCGGCCGCCGCGCCATCCGCGGCGGCGCGCGCCGGCGCCTCCCGATCGGGCCGGCCTTGGCGCCCCGGCCGAGGGCGCAGGGCCTGGGGTCAGGCCGCCGCTTCGGCCACCGCCTCGTAGGGCAGGCGCTTCACCCGGTCCATGTTGACGCCCTCGATCCGCAGCAGGCGGGTTGGGCCCTCGCGGCGCGGGGCATGCAGCTCGCCCGGCTCGTAGAGATAGGCATCGCCCGGCTGCAGCCGGTAGTCGCGCACCGGCTTCGCCTTGCCCGGCGCGGTCTCGGTCGGGCGGGCGAGGCATTCGTAGTCGGTCATGACGGTCTCGCCCTCCGCCTGGCCATAGATCGCCCAGGAGGGGCCATGGTCGTGCGGCGTGCTGCTCTTCGCCCCCTCATAGGCATGGGCGAGGATGGCGAAGCCGAGCTCCGGGTCCTCGTAGATCACCTTCCGCTCCGGCGTGCCCTCGGGCAGGATGGAGGCGACGAAGCCGCGGTCCTGCAGGGCCTTCTGCACCAGCTCGCAGACCGCGACGCGCCCCTCGGTGCCGGGATGGGTCTTGAGGGCGGTGCGGCAATCGGCGGCGAATTGCTCGAGAGTCAGCGCCATGGCCTGGCCTCCTCCGTGTGATGGCGCGGAGGACGGTAATCCCCGCGCCGGTGGTGTCAACCGCGGCGGTTCCGGATCGATTCCTGTTCAGGCCCGGCATGGAAGGCCGGGCGATTGGGACAATTCGATGAAACCGCGCGCCGGCGCGGCTCCAGCCGTGTACGGCGCGGGCGGAACCGCTCTAGGGTCCGGCCCCGACCGCAGACCGCAGGGTGCCCGCATGACCGACCCCCGCCTCGCCCGGATCGAGGAGCTGCTCACGCTGAAGGCCGATGGGCAATATGGCCTCGCCGACATCAACCAGCGGCAGCACGCGCTGCAATCCGCCTGGCTGGCGGAGCGGCAGGGCTGCCCGCCCCCGCTGATTGCCGCCGCGCTGATGCACGACATCGGCCACCTGGTCCACGAGCTCGGCGACGACCCCGCCTCCGCCGGCGTCGATGACGAGCATGAGGCGGTGGGCCACGCCTTCCTGGCGCAATGGTTCGGCCCGGAAGTGACGGAGCCCGTCCGCCTCCACGTCGCCGCCAAGCGCTATCTCTGCGCGACCGAGGGCGACTATTTCGCCAAGCTCGCGCCGGATTCCGTCCGCAGCCTGGAGCTGCAGGGCGGGCCGATGTCGGCGGAGGAGGTCGCCGCCTTCCGCGCCCTGCCGGAGGCCGAGGCGGCGGTGCAGCTCCGCCGCTTCGACGAGCAGGCCAAGGTGAAGGGGTTGGAGACGCCGCCCGTCAGCCACTTCATGCCCCATGTGGCCGCCTGCATCCGTCAGGCCCGGTAGGTCTCCGCCCGGATCGCCGAGAGCCAGGGCCGCTCCATCCCCTCGGGCGAGACCAGCTCGGTCCGGACCTCATCCTCCAGCAGCCGGTGCAGCAGCGCGCCGGTGCAGCGCTCGCCCGGCAGCCCGTCCTGCGGCGGGTCGACGAGGAAGGAGGCCGGCGGCGCCCAGGCATAGCGCACCGCTCCGCGCTGGAAGCCGTGATGCAGGTGCAGGTGCCCCGAGGCCACCAGCCGCAGCCCGGGATGCCCCAGCAATGGCGCCAGCGCCGCGCGCGCATGGGGCGGCACCGACCAGTAGTCGAAGGTCGGGTCGCCCGGCTCGGTGATGAAGACCGGCTTGTGCAGGAAGAGCGCCAGCCGCCGCTCCGTCGCCGCGGCCTCGGCGATGAAGCCGGCCTGCGCCGCCTCATCCGCGAGGCCCGTGCCCATGATCTCCGTGTCGAGGCCGACGATCCGCCAGCCGGGGAGGTCCCGCATCCACCGGTCCGGCCCGACGATGCGGCGGAACCGGGCGAGCCGTGTCGCATCCACCGGCTGCGCCGGCATGGTGCGGGCATGGCTGCCGACATCGTGGTTGCCGGGAATGGCGAGCAGCGGTGCCGGGAAGCCCCGCAGCGTCTCGACGGCGAGCGCCAAGTCCTCCTCCCGGTCCGCCCCGTCCAGCGCCAGGTCGCCGCTGGCGATGACGAGGTCGAGCCGCGCCGCCTCCGCCCATTCCCGCAGCCGCGCCAGGTTGCCGCGGAACAGCCCGTTCCGCGGCGAGAGATGCATGTCGGAGACCTGCAGGATGGTGAACATCAGCTCGCCCGCCGCGGCAGCAGCCGGCGCACCTCGGCGGCCATCCCGGGCAGCACCTGCTCCGGCGTCGCCCGCTGCTCGACGATGCGCGCGGTGTTGTCGACGATCACCTGCGTCACCCGCACGCTGTTCGCGCCGGGGAAGGCGTACCAGGGGATCATGATCGGCACCTGCTTCACCGCCGTCGTGTAGAGCGGGTTGTCGCGGTAGAAGGCGCCGAGCCAGTGCGGGTCGTCGATAGCGACCTGGTTCATCGGGATGTAGCCGGTATTCCTCGCCATCAGCGCCGTCCCTTCGGGGCTCGTCGAGAAGCGGAGGAACTTCCACGCCGCCTCGCGCTTCGCCGGGTCCTTCGCCGTCAGCATCCCCGCCGCGCCGCCGGTCGGCAGCCGGCCCTTCGCCGGGTCGATGATCGGCATCGGCCCCGTGCGCAACTCGAAATTCCGGCCCACCTGCTGGATCGTCCCGCGCAGCACGGCCGTCGTCCAGTAGAACATGCCGAGCTTGCCGGCGGCGAAGGCCTGCTGCGCCGCCTCGGTGCTGAGATTGGCCATGCCGCCCTCCTTCACCATCCGGTCGACGAGCCTCAGGCTCTCCAGCCCCTCGCGCCCGGCGAAGCCGATGTCGCGCTCGTCCTCGGTCAGCATCCGCCCGCCATGGCCGAAGAGCAGAGCGGAGAACATCCAGTCGTCGCCCATCCAGCGATAGAACATCCCCTCCGTCCCGTCGCCAAGCGCCTTGATGCGGCGGGCGAGCGCGATATGCCCGGCCCAGTCCGTCGGCATGCTGTCCGGGTCCCCGCCCGCGCGCCGCACCAGGTCGGCGTCGTAGAAGCAGACCGGGTTGGACGCGGCGAAGGCGAGGCCCGACTGGAAGCCGCCGAAATGGCCGAGCGCCAGCAGGTTCGGCGTGTAGCCCATCGCCGCCGGGTCCCCCTCCGCCTGCAGCAGCGGCATCAGGTCCTGGGCGATGCCGCGCTCGGCGAAGAGGCGCAGCCGGTTGAAGCCCTGGTAGCTGAGGTCCGGTATCCGCCCCGCCGCCTGCTGGCGGAGGATGAGCTGCATGCCCTCCTCGTAATTCGGCGTGGTCACGAACTCCACCTGGATGTTCGGCTCGCGCTTCGCGAAGGCCGCCGCGATCGCGTCGTAGCTCTCTTTGTAGATGAAGGGCTGCGCATAGTGCACGGTGATCGAGACCGGCGCCTGGGCGCGGCCGATGCGCGGCGCGGCGAGCGCGGTGGCGCCGAGCGCAAGCGCCGCACGGCGGGTGAGGTTGGGCATGGTTGTCTCCTTCTGTCAGCCTTTGAGACCGGTGGTGGCGATGCCTTCCACGAAGCGGCGTTGCGCCAGCAAGAAGGCGAGGACGAGCGGCAGCGTCATCAGCACCGCCGCCGCCATCATCGCGCCGAAATCGTCGCCCGCTTCCTCGGAGCGGAAATAGAGCACGCCGAGCGCCGGCGTCGCATGCGCATGCCCCTGCACGACGATCAGCGGCCAGAACAGGTCGTTCCAATGGCTGACGACGGAGAAGATGGCGAAGGCCGTCGCCGCCGGCCAGGCATTGGGCAGCACCACGCGCCAGACGATCGACCACTCGCCCATGCCGTCCAGCCGCGCCGCATGCAGCAAATCATCGGGCAGGCTGCTGAAGAACTGCCGGAACAGGAAGATGGCGAAGACCGAGATGGTGAAGGGCGCGATCAGCGCCGTGTAGCTGTCGAGCAGCCCGAGCCCGCTCGCCGCCACGTAGAGCGGCAGCGCCGGCACATGCGGCGGCACCAGCAGCCCGAACATCACCGCGCCGAAGGCGATGCCCCGCCCGGGGAAGCGCAGCTTCGCCAGCGCATAGCCCGCCGGCACGGCGAAAAGGAGCTGGAAGACCAGGATGCCGCCGCAGACGACGATGCCGTTCCAGAGGTAGTGCAGCACCGGGACGCGCGCCAGCACCTTGCCGTAATTTTCGGCCGCCGCGAACTGCTCCGGCCAGAGCGAGAGCGAGGCACGGAAGATCTCGCTCGCCGGCTTCAGGCTCGCCGCCACCATCCAGAGATAGGGCATCAGCACCAGCGCGCCGAGCAGCGCCAGCACCGCGATCCGCGCCCTCACGCGTAATGCACCCGGCGGTCGAGCACCCGCGTCTGCACCCACATCAGCGCCAGCACCACGGCGAGGAAGACGAGGGTGATGGCCGCCGAATAGCCGAGCCGCAGATAGGTGAAGCCCTGCTGGTACATGGTGAAGAGCAGCACCTCGGAGGCCTTGTTCGGCCCGCCCTGCGTCAGCACCGCCACCGTGTCGAAGACCCGCAGCGAGCGGATCATGCTGATCGTCAGCACGAAGAGCGTCGTCGGCCCGAGCAGCGGCCAGGTGACGAGGCGGAAGCGGTCGAAGCCGCCCCGCGCCCCGTCCACCTCCGCGGCCGCATAGAGCTCGCGCGGGATGGCGGTGAGCCCCGCCATGAACAGCACCATGTTGAAGCCGATGCTCTCCCAGACGCCGATGGCGGCGAGGCTCAGCAGCACGGTATCGGACGAGGAGAGCCAGAAGGGCGCCCCCAGCCCCATCGCCCTGAGCGCCGCATTCACCGGCCCGATGGTGGGATGCAGCAGGTACTGCCAGGCCGCCGCCATGGCGACGGTGAGCGAGACGACAGGCAGGAAGAAGACCGCGCGGAAGAAGGCCAGGCCCTTCGCCTCCGCCTCCACCAGCAGGGCGAGCCCGAGCCCGCCGAGGATCGAGACGGGCGTCACCAGCCCGACATAGACCAGCGTGTTCCGCACCGAGACGCCGAAGCCGCGGTCCGCCAGCATCTCGCGGAAATTGTCGAGCCCGGTCCAGCCGGGTGCCGGCGCCCCCAGCTCGTAATCGGTGAAGGCGAGCAGCACCGTCGCCAGCGTCGGCAGCAGCAGCAACAACAGGTAGGCGATGCCCGCCGGCAGCGTCATCAGCGCGCCGGCCACCGCCTCCCCGGCCAGGCGCCTCACGCCGCCACCCGCGTGGCATCCGCCCGGGCCGCCACGCGCCTGCCATCGGCGCCGAACAGCAGCGCCCTCGACGGCGCGAAGCCCAGCCGCAATGCCGCCCCCGGCTGCACTCCCCCCCGCGCCTCCGGCTCCAGCCGCGCGATCAGCGAGGCCCCGTCCGGCGCCTGCCGCGCATGCAGCAGCAGCCCGTCGCCGAGGAATTCCAGATGCTCCGCCACAACCGGCAACCCTTCGGCCGCGGGCCGCAACGCCTCCGGCCGAAGCGCCAGCGTCAATGCCCCGCGCGCCTCCGCACGCAGGCCGACCGGCAGCCCCGCGACGCTGACCCGCCCCTCCGCATCCGCCTCCGCCGCCAGCATGTTGATCCGCGGCGAGCCGATGAAGCCCGCCACCCGCAGATCCGCAGGGTCGGCATAGATCGCCTCGGGCGAGGCGACCTGCAGCATCTCGCCCCCCATCATGACGGCGACCTTGTCCGCCATGGTCAGCGCCTCGGCCTGGTCATGCGTGACGTAGAGGGTGGCGACGCCCGCCGCCCGGTGGATGTCGACGATCTCCCGCCGCGTCTGCACCCGCAGCGCCGCATCCAGGTTGGACAGCGGCTCGTCCATCAGGAAGGCGGCGGGCCGGCGGATGATGGCGCGGGCCAGCGCCACCCGCTGCCGCTGCCCGCCCGAGAGCTGTCCCGGCCGTCGGTCCAGCAGCGGCCCCAGCCCGAGCGGCGCCGCGGCCCGCGCCACCTCCTCGCCGATCGCCGCCCGCTTCGCCCGCGCCCCCGGCAACACCCGTCCGAGCAGCGGCATCCGCTCCAGCGCCGAGAGGCGCCGCATCGCCAGCGACACGGCGATGTTCTCGTGCACCGTCAGGTGCGGGTAGAGCGCATAGGACTGGAACACCATGGCGACGTCGCGCTCGGCCGGCCGCAGCCGCGACACCGCGCGTCCGCCGATCACGATCTCGCCAGCATCCGCCGTCTCGATCCCGGCGATGATGCGCATCAAGGTGGTCTTGCCGCAGCCCGACGGCCCGACCAGCGCCACGAATTCCCCCGGCTCCACCGCCAGCGACACGCCCCGCAGCACCGGGGTGGCGCCGAACTGCTTGACCACGCCGGTGATGGTGATGCCCGTCACGCCAGCTCCTTCGCCTCGCATGCAGGGCCGGCTCTAGTCATTGCCGATGACAGTGGCGTTCAGTTCCCGTGAAAAATATGTGTCGCCCGGCTTGACCGGTCAGGCAGAACGGATGACTCTCCGCGTCATCGGACCACGGATGCCGTATGGACCGTCGAGCCCAGCCCCGCTCCAGCCTCTACCGCGCCCATCGTCTGGTCGCCCGCGGTGCCGCGCCGGAGGGTTGGACGGTTTCCATTCACCCGCCCGGCGGCCAGCCGCGGGCGGTGCTGCGCAACACCGTGCCCCATGGCCTCGCCATCCTCATCGAGGAGGCGAAGCACCAGGTCGATCGCCGCCTGGACGGCGCCGACTGGCAGCGGGAGCCCTAGAGCGAGCCCCGACCAGGTGGAATCACCCGATCGGAGGTATTTGCCCGCATGAACAAGAGGCCAGAGCGGCTTGGGTGAGCCAGTGCGACCGGAAGCCGCGCTCGGGCAAGCCCCGACCGGATGGGATCATCCGATCGCGTTGCGTGAGGCAGGGCGACTGCAACGCACCCTAGCTCCCGATCTCGCCGCCCCCCTTGCGGGTGATGGCAATGACCGAAGGCCGCGGCGGCACGCCCTCCCTGAAGTCCGGCCAGCGCGTGCTCGGCCGCTCGAAGCTGCTGCCCGGATCCTCGCCCGGATGCTGGATGGCGAGGAAGATCGTCTCCCCATCCGGCGTGAAGCGCGGCCCGCAGACCTCCGCCCCGGTCGGCGCCTGGTAGAAGAGCCGCGGCAGCGCCCGCCCGTAGCCGGTCGTATCCGCGGCATAGAGCCCGTCCGCGACACCGGCCGCCGCCGGCGCGCCGTCGGTCGCGATCCAGAGCCGCCCATGCTTGTCGAAGGCGCAATTGTCGGGGCATGACAGCCAGCCCTGGTCGCTTGTCGCCCGGTGGTAGCGCGCGCCCGCATCGACGCCCGGCTTGCCGGCGAGGAGGAAGAGCTCCCACCGGCCCGTCGCCGCCGCATGATCGACGCGCCCCGTCCCGGCGCCAGGTGGGATGATCTCGACCACATGCCCGTGGTCGTTGTTCGGCCGCGGATTGGCCGCGTTCAGCCGCTGCGCCGTGCGGGCGATGTTGTTGGTCAGCATGGCATAGACGTGGCCCGTCGCCGGGTTCGGCTCCACATCCTCCGGCCGGTCCATCGGCGTCGCGCCGAGGAGGTCCGCCGCGCGCCGCGTTTCGATCAGCACCTCGGCCTGGGAGGCGAAGCCGTTCGCCGCCGTCAGCGGCCCCTCGCCATGGACGAGCGGCAGCCAGGCCAGCGTGCCGTCATCCTGGAAGCGGGCGGCGTAGAGCGTGCCCTCGTCCAGCAGGTCGCGGTTGGCCGCCGCATCGCCCGCCACGAAGGGCCGCGCCGTGACAAATTTGTAGATGTACTCGTTGCGCTCGTCATCGCCCATGTAGATGACGACGCGGCCGTCGGCGCTGATGGCGTGGTTGCAGGCCTCGTGCTTGAAATGGCCGAGCGCCGTGCGCTTCACCGGCACCGAGTTCGGATCGTAGGGGTCGAACTCCACTACCCAGCCGAAGCGGTTTGGCTCGTTCGGCTCGCGGTCAAGGTCGAAGCGCGCCTGGTAGCGCGACCAGGCGTAGATCGACTCCGGCACGATACCGTAGCGCCTGTAGTGGTCGCGCTGCGCGCCGCTGGCCGCCGCCGCCCCGCCGAAATAGACGTTGAAATTTTCCTCGGCCGTGAGGACCGTCCCCCAGGGCGTGTTGCCGCCCGCGCAGTTGTTGAGCGTCCCGAGCACCCGCAGGCCCGTCGGGTCGGCGGCCGTCCTCAGCCGCTCATGCCCCGCCGCCGGCCCGCTGATGCGCATCGGCGTCTCCGCGGTGATGCGCCGGTTGAGCCGCCCCTCCCGCACCGGCGCCCAGCGCCCGTCCCGCCGGCGGATCTCGACGACGGAGAGGCCATGCGCCGCCTGCTCCACCGCCGCCTGCTCGGCGCTCGCCTTCTGCGCCGCGCTGCGGCCAGCGCCGAGCCCGGCGAACATCAGGTTGGTGTTGGTGTATTCGTGGTTCACCACCAGCAGCCCGTGGTCGCTCGCGGCGGAGCCGCGCGGCAGCGGGAAGAAGTCGACATAGTCGTTGTTGTAGCCGAATTGCTGCGCCTGGGCGGCCGCCGTCAGCGCCGCCGGGTCGAAGGGCGGGGCATCGGCCAGCACCGGGTCGCCCCAGCGGATCACGGTCTGGATCTCATAGCCCTCGGCCACCGCGTCGCGCTGGCTCAGCCGGTGGGAGAGCTCGCTGAAGCCGAGGCTCGACGGCCCCTCCGCCTCGGCCATGGCCGGGCCGGCGGCCAGCGCCACGGCGGCCGCGGCCCCGGCCAGCACTCCGCGGCGGGAGAGGCGGCGCGCGGCGATCTCGGCCAGGGTCTCGCGCGGCTCCGGGTTGCTGCCGATATCCTCGATCTCGATGAAGTCAGGCTCGTCGAGCGGCGGCATGGCGTCTGGGTCCCTTTCAGTGATGGCGCATCAGCGCATGCTACCCCAGGAAGGCGGAATGACGCTTCGATGAAGCTTCCACGTCCATCGGCGGCTCTTGCCGAGGCGCCGCCCATGGTTACAATCCGCCCCTCCATCGTGAGAGCGAGTCGCATGGCCGCACCCCGCATCGTGCTGGTGGAGGATGACGGTTTCCAGCGCCAGCTGGTGACCGACTACCTGGCCCAGCACGGCCTGCGCCCGGTGCCCGCCTCCTCCGGCGCCGAGCTGAAGCGCATGGCCGAGCAGTCCATGCCCGACCTTGCAATCCTCGACGTCCAGCTCGGCGAGGCGGAGGACGGCTTCGCCCTCGCCCGTTGGCTGCGCGGCCGCTCGGCGCGCATCGGCATCCTGATGCTGACCTCGGCGGGCGACATGGTGGACCGCGTGGTCGGCCTCGAATCCGGGGCCGACGACTACGTCACCAAGCCCTTCGAGCCGCGCGAGCTGCTGGCCCGCGTCCGCGCCCTGCTGCGCCGCGCCGCCGGCGCCGCCGCCCCGCCCCCGTCCAGGCTCTCCGAGGTCCGCGTCGGCACCTGCATGCTGGACCTGGAGCGCCGGCTGCTGGTCCGCCCCGACGGCAGCGAGGATGCGCTGACCGCCAGCGAGTTCGACCTGCTGAAGCTCTTCGTCAGCCACCCCAATCGGCCGCTGACCCGCGACTGGCTGCTCGAGACCAGCTCCCACCGCGAGGCGGATGCCTTCGACCGGGCCATCGACAACCGCATCCTCCGCCTCCGCCGCAAGCTGGAGGCGGACCCGGCCAAGCCGGAGGCGATCCGCAGCGTCCGCGGCGTCGGCTACATGTTCGTTCCACCGAGGGACTGAGGGTCAGCCCGCGGCCAGCAGCGGCCGCAGCACGTCGGTGACGCCGCCAAGCGTGATCTGCGTGCCGACGCAGAGCATCAGAAAGGCCGCCAGCCGCGAGACCACCCGCGCCCGCGCCTCGCCGAGCAGCCCGGTCAGCCGGTCGGCCGAGGAATAGGCGAGCCATACCGTCACCGCGACGGCGATGGCCGCCGCCGAAACCCCCGCGAAGAAGGGCAGGATCGCCCCGATGCCGCCCGGCGGCCGGTTGGCGCCGAGCGCGACCGCGACCGAGATGGTGCCGGGCCCGGTGGTGAAGGGCATGGTCAGCGGGAAGAAGGCATCGTCGGCCGCGCCGGTGGCAGCGCCCGCCTGCTCCTGCTTGCGCGCCTCGATCCTCTCCGGCGCCATCAGCAGGTGCCAGGCCCTGACGGCCACCACCAGCCCGCCGGCGATGCGCAGCGCCGCCAGCGAGACGCCGAAGAACTCCAGCACATAGGCGCCGAGCCAAAGCGCCCCCAGCATCATCGCCGCCGCGTAGAGGCCGATGCGCCGCGCCAGCACCGCCCGCTCCGCATGGCTGCGGTCGCCCGTCACCTGGCTGAAGACCAGCGCCGCGCCGATCGGGTTCACGATGGAGAAAAGCGCCGAGAAGGCGAGGACGAGGTTCTGCACCCCGCTGCTGAACTCGGGCATGTCAGGCGTCGGAGGGGGGAAGGGCAGGGGGCATCGCCCCCGCTCATAGCATGCCGGAGGTCGGGCGCTACAACCCGGCCCGCGCCGCCCGCAGCGTCTGCGCCAGCAGCGCCTCCATCCCGGCCGCCGCCTGCTGCGCAGCGGCCAGAGCGCCCTCGCGCGCCAGGCTCTCGACGCGCGCCGCCTGCTCCGCCAGCAGCCGCGCCCCGACCATGTGCGAGGCGCCCTTCAGCCGATGTGCCGTGCCCGCCAGCTGCTCCGGCTCCGCCGCCGCGGCCAGCGCCGCCATCTCCTGCGAGGCATTGGCGGCGAAGCTGTCGAGGATGCCCGCCAGCCGCGCCGCATCCGCCCCGAACAGCCCGCGCAGCGCCTCCGGATCGAACAGCGCGCCGCTGACCGTATCCGCCGCCGCCCCCGCCGCGCCCTCGGGCGCCAGCTCCGGCAGCCAGCGGCCGAGGGTGCGGGCCAGCGCGTCGAGCGAGACGGGCTTCGAGAGGAAGCCGTCCATCCCCGCGGCGAAGCAGCGCGCATCCTCGCCCTTCAGCGCATCCGCCGTCACCGCGATGAGGCCGGTGCGCGGCAGCCCCTCCGCCTCCTCCTCCTCGCGGATCAGGCGGGCGAGGCCGAAGCCGTCGAGCTCCGGCATGTGCAGGTCGAGCAGCAGGATGCCGTGCCGCCGCGCCTGCCAGAGCCGCAGCGCCGCCGCCCCGTCCTCGGCGACATCCGCGGTGAGGCCCAGCATCTCGAGCTGCCGCAGCAGCACCTCCCGGTTGACCGGATGGTCGTCCGCCAGCAGCAGCCGCGGCAGCCCCTCCAGCACCTGCGGCGCAACGGCGGGGCCGGCCAGGGCCGCCCCCGCCGCTTCCCCCGTCGCGGCCGGGGCGAGCAGCAGCGTCGCGGTGAAGCGGCTGCCGCGGCCGGGCGTGCTCTCCACCGTCACGTCGCCGCCCATCAGCTGCGCCAGCCGCCGGACGATGGACAGGCCGAGCCCCGTCCCGCCGAAGCGCCGCGTGGTCGAGCTGTCGGCCTGGGCGAAGGGCAGGAACAGCCGCAGCTGGGTCGCGGCATCCATGCCGATGCCGCTGTCCTCGACGGTCAGCACCACGCGAACCTGCCCGTCCGCCTCGGCCCTGGTATCCGCCATCACCCGGACGAAGCCGCGCTCGGTGAATTTCAGCGCGTTGCCGAGCAGGTTGAACAGGATCTGCCGCACCCGCGTCGGGTCGCCCGTCACCCAGTCGGGGCCCGGCCCGGGCGGGTCGGCGAAGAGGGCGAGGCCCTTGGCGCGGGCCTGCGGCGCCAGCGTCTCCACCATGCCCTCGACCAGGCCGCGCAGGCTGAAGGGCAGCGCCTCCACCTCCAGCCGCCCGGCGTCGATCTTCGAGAAGTCGAGGATGTCGTCGATGATGCGCAGCAGCGACTGCGCGCTCTCGCGCATCACCGCCAGCGCCCGGCCCTGCTCGGCGGAGAGGTTGGAGCGCTCCAGGATCTCCATCATGCCGAGCACGCCGTTCATCGGCGTGCGGATCTCGTGGCTCATGGCGGCGAGGAAGGTCGCCTTGGCCCGCGCCGCCGTCTCGGCCGCGTCGCGCGCCGCCTCGGCTTCGCCCTTGGCGGCCAGCGCCGCCTGCTCGTTGAGCTTCACGGCCGTCATGTCCCGGCAGGTGGCGAGGATCTGGCCGTTCGGAAGGGTGCGGAACTGGTTTTCCACCCATTTGCCGTTCGGCATGAGGCGCAGCGGCATCGGCCCGTTCGAGGCCGTCACGGTCGCCCAGCGCTCCTCCACCACCTCGTCTTCCGGCCGGTCGAAGCCGTACTCGCCGCGGCGGTAGCGCCAGCGCTGCACCGCCTGGTGGGAGGAGCCGCGCTGCAGCAGCTCTTCCGGCAGGCCGAACAGGGCAGGGGCCTTGCCGTTGGTCTCGATGATGGCGCCATCCGGGTCGAGCAGGATCACCGCATCCTGCAGCCCGTCCAGCACGCGGCGAAGCAGGGCGCGCTCCGCCTCCAGCGCCTCTTCCTGGTCCTTGAGGCGGGTGATGTCGCGGAAGCAGGCGAGCAGCCCGCCATCCGGCAGGGGCTGCATGTTGAACTCGATCCAGTAGCCGCCCGCGGTCTTACGGATGTAGCGGTTGCCGCCCGGCTGCAGCATGACATGGGCGCGCTCCTCGACCAACGCGTCGAGCGCCTCGGGCTCCTCCGGCGGAGGGCCGAAATCGCCGCGCTGCGCCTGGAAGCGAAGGATGTCGCGCCCGCTCGCGCCGGGATAGGCCACCTCCGGCGGCAGGCGGAGGAATTCCAGCAGCTGCCGGTTGGCGATGCGCCAGCGGTAGTCCTTGTCGAACAGCATCACGCCATCGGCCAGGTTGTCGATGACGGTGCGCAGCGTCGCCCGCTCCGCCTCCAACGCCAGGGCGCTCTCGCGGATCTCGGTGACGTCGCGCGCGACGATGCAGAGCTTGCCGTCCGGCTGCGGGTGGTAGTGCAGCTCAATCCAGCGGCCATTGGCGAAGCGCTGCGCGATCCGCTTGTGGCCGGGCGAGGTGAGGGCCAGCCAATGCATGGCGACCTCGGCATCCTCCGGCCGGTCCTGGCCGAAATCGCCGCGGCGGACCATGTGGCGCAACGCATCCTGGAAGCGCGCGCCTGGCCGGCCGAATTCCGGCGGCAGGCCGAGCACCCCCTCCTCATGCCCATTGGTCTCGAGCAGTGTGCCGTCGGCGTCGAACAGCATCACCGCATCGGAGAGGTTGGCGAGCAGCCGGCGTGCCTGCGCGCGCTCCGCCTCCAGCGTCGCCTGCGCCTCCTTCAGCGCGGTCACGTCGCGGATGATGATGAGCAGGTGGCCGTCCCGCCGCGGCCAGAAATTGTACTCCGCCCAGACCCCGTTCGGCATGAGGGCAGTGAAGCTGAGGTCGCCGGCGGCGAGGATCTCGGCGCGGCGCCGGGCGACGAAGGCGTCCTCCGGCTCCTCGAAGCCGTAGTCGCCGCGCCGGTACATGAAGCGCAGCACCTCCTGATGGGTGCATCCCGGCTGCACCAGCTCCGGCGGCAGGTCGAGCAGCCGGCCGGAGCGGTCGGTATTCTCAAGAATCACCCCATCGGGGTCGAGCAGTACGACGCAATCGGTGACGTAATGCAGCAGGAGCTCGGTGCGGCTGCGGGCCTCGGCGAGGCTCTCCTCCGCCTCGTGCTGCCAGGTCAGGTCGCGGAACAGGCCGAGCCGGCTGCCATCGGCCAGCACCTCGACCTCGACCTCGATACGCCGGCCATCCGGTGTGACCCAGCGGGCGGTGCCGCCGGCTGGGGCTTCGAAGGGCGCCAGCGCCGGCCCTGCCGAGGCGCCGATCAGCGCGGCCAGCGCCTGGCCGCGGAAGGGCCGCATGGTCAGCCCCAGCACCGTGGCGAAGGCGGGGTTGGCGAGGCGCAATGTCAGGTCCGGCTCGAACACGCCGATGCCGGCCTTCATCTGGCGCAGCAGGGCGGGCAGCAGCACCGAGGCCTCGGCGGGGTCCATCAGCTCCTGCGTCGGGACATGGTCGGGCATACCGCCCATTGGACGCCTCATGCGTCTCATTGCAGTCCCATCATCGCGGAAAAATTGTCGCGTCTGTCGCGCTGGCGGCGGTGCGGCCGGCGACCCGCTGCAGCAGGCGGCCCGACCGGGCCTCGGTGGCGCCGCCCGCCCCCGTATACGCCGTCTGCCCGTTGACCCAGACCTCGGCGATGCCGGCCGCCGGTTGCCGCGGCTCGGCGAAGGTCGCGCGGTCGGCGATGGTCGCCGGGTCGAACAGCACCAGGTCGGCGAAGGCCCCCGGCGCCAGCACCCCGCGCCCCTCCAGGCCGAAGACCGCCGCAGGCCGCCCCGTCATCTTGTGGACGGCCGCCTCCAGGCCGAACAGGCCGAGCTCTCGCCCGTAATGCCCGATCACCCGGGGAAAGGTCCCCCAGAGACGCGGATGCGGGTGCTTCGCCAGCGGCCCGCCATCGCTGCCGATCATCGCCATCGGGTGGGCCATGATCCGCTGCACGTCCTCCTCCGCCATGTTGTGGAAGATGCCGCTGGCCGGCAGCAGCCGCGCCACCGCCGCCTCCAGCGAGACGCCCCATTCCGCCGCGACCTCGTCCAGCATCCGCCCCGCCATCTCCGGATAGGGGAGGGAGGTGGCGATCCTGACCGGCACATCCGCCCGCGGCCTGCGCGCGGCGAGCGATGTGGAGGCGGCGGCGTAGGGATAGACGTCGAAGGCCACCGCCTGCCGCCGCGCCCCGGCCTCGATGGCGGCCAGCGTCTCCCGCGAGCGGCCGTGGTTCTCCGGCATGGCGCATTTGTGGTGGCTGATGACCACCGGCACCCCGGCGGTCACGCCGATCGAGAGCGCCTCCTCGATGCTCTCCAGCACCCCATCCGCCTCGTTCCGCATATGGGTGACGTAGAGCCCGCCCCGCGCCCTCAGCGCCTCCGCCACGGCGACCACCTCCTCCGTCGGGGCGTGCCGGCTCGGCGCATAGAAGAGCCCGGTCGAGAGCCCGGCCGCCCCCTCGGCCAGCGCCGCGTCCAGCTTGCGGCGCATCGCCTCCGCCTCGCGGTCGGTGGCGGGCCGGTCGAGGTCCCGCCCCATCGCCCCGAGGCGCAGCGACATATGCCCGATCAGCGCGAGCGTATTGACCGAGGCCGGCTCCCGCCGCAGCCGCTCGGCATAGGCGCCGAAGCTGTCGAAGACCCACCACTCGGGCGCGCAGACCTGGTCGAGCGGCGCCGGCGGCCGTTCCGCCATCGGCACCGGCGAGAGGCTGATGCCGCAATTGCCGACCACCACCGTGGTCACCCCCTGCGAGGTCTTGCAAACCATGCAGTGCGGCCCGCAGAGCACCGCCTGGTCGTCATGGGTATGGGCATCGATGAAGCCCGGCGCCACCGCGAGGCCGCCTGCCATCACCTCCCGGTCCGCGCTCGCCCCGGACAGGTCGCCCAGGGCCGCGATCCGGTCCCCGCTGACGCCGACATCCCCCCGCCGCGCCGGCGCGCCGGTGCCGTCGACCAGCGTCGCGTCGCGGATGATGAGGTCGCAGCGCAGGCCCATGGTCGTCTCCCTCCCCCCTTGGGACAGCAAACTTGGCGCGCCGGCCCGGGGCTGCCAAGCTGCCGCCATGCCGGCTGCCTCGCCCGGGGCGTGCGGAGAACCTGAGATGAGCATGCAGCCACGCGACCGTGCCGCCTATTCCGCCATCGTCGACCGCCCGCCGCTCGGCCTGCCCGGCGATGCGCGCATCGCGGTCTGGACCATCGTCAACCTCGAGGTTTGGGATATCGGCAAGCCCATGGCCCGCCAGGTGCTGCCGGCGCCGACCGGCCAGGTGCTGCTGCCCGACGTGCCGAACTGGTCCTGGCACGAATACGGCATGCGCGTCGGCGTCTGGCGCTTCTTCAAGCTCTACGAGCGCCTCGGCATCGCGCCCACCCTGTCCATCAATGCCCGCGTCTGCGAGGATTACGAGCGCGTCGCCCGCCAGGCGCTGGAGGCCGGCTGGGAGTTCATGGGCCATTCCTGGGAGCAGGGGCCAATCCACAAGGAGGCCGACCAGCGCGCCATGATCCATCGCTCGATGGATGCACTGGAGCGCTTCACCGGCACGCGCCCGGTCGGCTGGCTCGGCCCGGGCCTGACCCAGACGCTCGAGACGCCGGAGCTGCTGGCCGAGGCCGGCGTCCAATATATCGGCGACTGGGTCTATGACGACGAGCCGACCACCATCCACACCGACCGGGGCCCTCTCGTCACGCTGCCCTACACGGTGGAGCTGAACGACATCCCGATGATGCTCGTCCAGCACCACGAGAGCGACTACCTGCTGAAGCGCGCCATCGACCAGTTCGACCGGCTCTACGAGGAAGGGGCGGAGCGGGCGAAGATCATGTCCATCGCCATCCACCCCTACATCTCCGGCCAGCCGCACAGGATCAGGTATCTCGAGCGTTTCTACGAGCATGTGGCGAAGCATAGCGGCGTGCTGCACTGGAACGGCGTGCAGCTGCTGGACTGGTACCGGTCGCAGTCTCAGTAGTCGACCCTGAATAACTCGCAACCCACTGATCTGCCTGGGAGCTTCGC
>NZ_JCACHU010000176.1:0-14532 GCF_059504005.1 Belnapia sp.
AACACCTCCACCTTGGCACATCGATGCCGTCGGGGGGCGTCCACACCATCACGGTCGGTCCATGGAGCTGCCTGAGCGCCTTTTCCGGACGGCGAACTGGCATGAAGCCGATGGCGCACCCGCTCTGGAACGGATAAAGAACACCCGAAAGGGTGAGCATGGCCGACCAGATCGTCATCACCGAGAAAACTAGCCAGGCAAGGGATGTCCGCGCCGCAGTCGGCGGCCGCTATGGGGTGGTCCTACCGGCAGAGGGGCACCTCTTCGACCTCCTCGAACCTGGGGAGGTGGTGCCGGAGTGGAAGCGTTGGCGGCCTATTTTGCTACGGCCGGACGGGCTCTACGGCACCAAGCCAGCGACCGGCGGCAACAAGGCAGCGAAGCTCAAGGCGATCCGGGAAGCCCTGCGCCAGGCCAAGCAGGTTTGGCTGGCCACGGATTGCGACCGCGAGGGCCAGCTCATCGGCCAGGAGATCCTCGAGCACTACGGCTATCGCGGCACCGTCATGCGGGTGATCTTCACCGCCCAGGATCCGCAGACCATCCGCGCCGCGTTTGCCTGCGCCAAACCCAATGCCGAGTATGCGCGGCTCTATGCGGCCGCGGTTGCGCGGCGGCAGGCTGACCAGATCTATAACCTCTCGCTCACCCGCACCGCCACGGTGACTTTGGCCGGCGGTGCCAGGGCCGTCATCGGCGTCGGCCGCGTCAAGACGCCGACCTTGGCCATCGTCTGCCGGCGCGAGCTCGAGATCCGCAATTTCGTGCCGCAGGCCTATTTCGAGGTGGTCGCCTCCGCCCAGGTCGAGAGCGGCTCGCTCCAGATGCGGCATGCGCCGAAGGAGCGCATCCTGAAGTGCGACGAGGCAGAGGCAATCGCCACCGCGGCCGAGGGCTTCACCGGCCCGCTCGCGGTGAAGGTCGAGGAGAAGCGCCAGGGACCACCCCGGCTGCACGACCTGCCGTCCCTTCAGAAGCTTTGCGGCTCACGCTTCGGCTGGTCGGCGGCGCGGACGCTGGAGGTGGCGCAGGAGCTCTATGACGGCCAGGGCAAGAAGGTCATTACCTACCCGCGGGCGGAAACTCGCTACCTGCCGGAGAACCTGATCACGGATGTGCCGCGGATCGTGGCAGGGCTGCAGGTTGGGCGGACCTTCGGCGTCATCCCGGTGCCGCAGCCGCCGGTCATCCGCCGCGGGGCGAACGGTCCTTTCCACGACCGCGGTCTGGCCGGCGCCAGCCACCATGCGGTCATCCCCAACGTCAACGCGGTCGACACGCTGCGCGAGATCTGGCCGCGGTTGAGCACCGATGAGCGGCGGCTGTTCGACGTCATTGCCCGCGCCTACCTAGCGGCGATGATGCCGGATTTCCGCTACCGGCAAACGACCGTCATCCTGGATGTCGGGCGCCATGCCTTCCGCGCCGCCGGTCGCCAGCCGATCGAGCTCGGCTGGCGGGCGGCCTTTCCCGACTGGCAACCGACCGAGGAACGGGGCGACGAGGTGCAGATGCTGCCCCCGCTCCGGCATGGCGAGGCGGCGGTGCTGCGTAATGCCAAAGTTGAGGACAAGGAGACTCGGCCGCCGCCGCGCTACAACGAGGGCACGCTGATCGAGGCCATGCAGAATGCCTGGCGCTTCGTCGAGGACGAGGCATTGCGGGATAGGCTAAAGGAGGCCAAGGGCATTGGCACGCCGGCAACCCGTGCCGAGATCATCCGCGGCCTGAAGACGCAGGATTTCCTCACTGCCGACGGCAAGCACATCGTCCCGACTGAGCGCGGCCTCTCGCTCCACGCAGTGCTTGAACGGGCGGACCCGGACCTGGTCGATCCAGGTGTGACGGCGCAGATGGAGAGGTTGCTGGACGGGGTGCTGGTCGGGCAGCAGGAAATGGAGGGCGCCATCGATGCCGTATGCGCCCAGGCCAGCCGCATCATCGGCAGGCTGCAGGAGGGTGCGGCCTCCCTCGACGCCGCCATGGTGAACAGGGCAGTCCCGGAACGCGGGGCGGACCGGCCGCCGACACCGGCCATGAAGCGCTTCGCTGAAAGTCTCGCCCGGCAGAAGGGGCTGAAGCCACCGCACGGCTACACGACCTCCAGCGCGATCTGCCGCGCCTTCCTGGACCAGCACGCATCCAGAAAGGCCGATGCCTCAAGGATCAGCGTCTTGAATGAGCCGGGAACACAGGCTGCATCGGACGTGACGGTGGTGCGGCGTCGGCCAAGCCGGAGCGGTGCACGTCTGGCGCCATCCGCCACTGATCGAAAGCGGGGCCAGAAGCGTAGCAGGACCAAGCCGCTAGAGTGACGGCCCTCTGAGTATCATCATGGTGGGCCCAGCACGATGGGCTCATGCCGCGTTGCTTGGACGAATCGGGGTAGCGCAGCCTGCTGCGGATACACCGAGCACGATCCTCCGGCGTCCACCTCCTGCCACTGCGCGTCCCGACAACGAACACACGTCCATCACGAGCGACGCAGGCAAGGTCGAGGGTACGACGCGGGTACGCTGTCGTTTTACTTTGACTGCGAATCCGGCAGCGCGGTAGGGCCCTACATCGAGTTGTATGGGGAGTTCAGCTTGACCAAGGATGATTTTGCCGCGCTCGTCGCTGAGAAGGGTGGCATGACCAAAGCTGATGCTGGTCGCGCCGTTGATGCCGTCTGCCAGGCCATCACCGCGGCCGTGGAGCGAGGCGACGACATCAAACTGCCGGGCTTTGGCACGTTCGAGGTGCAGCAGCGCGGGGAGCGTCAGGGACGTAACATACGCACCGGCGAGGCGCTGACGATTGCGGCGTCGAAGGTCATTCGGTTTTCGGCTGGCGTTCGCCTAAAAACTGTTGTGAACGGTGGGGCAGCTTAGAAGCGGTTGCCGCAACTAGTTTAGAATCTGAACACGAAATAAGCGGGTAGGTTAGCTCGGGACCGACACGTTAAGCCATGCGCCGGCCCACCCCACCATATCGGGCCGATGTCCAGCACTGGCATCCTGAGCCTCGTTGACCTGCCGCTGCCGTCCGCCCGTCGCGTTCCCCGCCCCAGGCGCGGCGACGGCTCGAACATCCTGGCCGATGTGGAGGTGTTTGTCTTCGCCGTCGAGGCCGAGCTGGAGGCCATGGACCGCGAGCGGGCCGGCGTGCACCGCCGTGGCCGCAAGCCGGACCTGAGCTTGCGGCGGCGGCTGATCGGGCCGATCTGGATGGTGACCTTCGGCGGCATGCAGTGGCGCATCGCCGGCTGGCTCTCCGGTGTTCCCTTCACCACCTTGCACAGCGCCTTTGCCCGCTGAACGCGATTGGGGCTGTGGCGCCGCCTGGGCCAGCGCCTGGCTCTCGATTGGCGCTTGGCCCGCGGCAATGAGGTACTACCCTCGGAGGTGGTGGTTGACAGCCGCTCGCTCCGCTCCTCCCCAAGCGCCTGGGCGCGGGGCATCGATGGCGGCAAGCTGGTCAAGGGCATCAAACTCTGCGTCGTTTGCGACAAGCATGGATCCCTGCTCGATCTCGAGCTGCACCCCGCCAACACGGACGACCGCGCGGGCATCCTGCCGATGCTGCCGAGACAGGCCGCGCTCGGCTTCTAGGGCGACCTTCTCGGCGACAGCGGCTTCAAGGGTGCACCCTTCGCCGCGGCGGCGCTCAACCATGACATTCATGTCTCGGTCTCGCCGGGCGGCACGCGGGACGGGCGCTTCCTGCCGCACGGGATCAGGTAGGTCGTCGAGCGGCTGTTTGCTTGGCTCAGCCGCTACCGCCGGCTCAACATCGTGTACGACCGCGCGCCTGACCTCTTTGCCGGGCACGTTTGGATTGCGATGATCTCCGTCATCTCACGCCGGATCGTCGCACGAACCCAGGCGCAGCAAGAGATCTAATCGCGTACAGCTTCTAACGTTCGCTGGGTGGCAACCTGGGCCAGCAAGCTGCCGGCGCATGTGAGGCGCCGTCTGGTACTAGAGCACGACGACCTCCGATTCTCGGCGGCAGACATATTTTCACGAGCAAACCGGTGTGCGGCTTATCTTCGATCACCAACACTTCTGGTGCCTGGATCCGGACGAGCTCGGCATGCGCGATACGCTCAGCAGATTTCTCAAACTTGGCCCGATGGTCGGCGCCCCAAGGTTCACTTCTCGTCCCCCCGCACCGAGATGCGGGAGCTGAAGCGGAAGGAGAAAGGAACGCGCAAGGTTAAAACGGTGTTGGTCCCGCCAGTAAATATGGGACACGCGGACTTCTACAATCCCTTCTAATTCGCCACTTTTATGCGCGTTGCGGCAGGGCTCGACTTTGACGTAATGCTTGAGGCCAAGGTGAAGGATCTGGCACTGCTTCGCCTGCGTCTAGATCCCCTACGCTACGCCCCAGACGTGGCGCAACGCTTTGGGCTAATGGCCGCCAAAGAGACAGCGCTGCAGGCCGAGGAGCAGCAGATTTTAGGAGCTACCGAGGGCGTTGTTATCGAAAGGCATTAGCGGCCGCCGATGATTGCGACAAGGCCACCCCACTGTGCAAGCTCAGTGGTAGCGTCGGCGACCTTTGAGAAAAGGCACAGTTCTCTTCTCAATGGCAACACAACGAAAGCACGGCTTGACACAGCAGGGGAGTGCTTGGGGTTAAGAACGCCAAAGGTCCTATGACCTCAGGTTGAGCCATGGGCTGTTGATGTTTTCTACCGGGAAAGACGGCTGGTGGCTATGTCGCTTTACCATAAGCAACGGAGGGCGCCTTTCTTTCTCGTGGGCAGGTCTCACTTTTCGAATAACCAGTTCTGAAACCTGATCGTTCTCTCAGGCGTTCCGGGCGGGAATAACCGGGGGCATTACGATGACAAAGGCGCCGAAGAATGGCGAGAAGGTGGAGTGGGACACCGCGCAAGGCAAGACGGAAGGCACGGTGGAAAAGACCGTGACGAGTACCACAAGACTCAAGGGTCATACGGCGAAGGCGACGAAAGAGGACCCGCAGGTGGTGGTCAAAAGCACCAAATCCGGTAAACCGGCTGTTCATAAGCCCGCGGAGCTGAGGAAGGTATAGTCCAGCGAATAATGAGTTCAATCTGGATCGAAGGAGTGTTCAGGTGGCCGCAGTTCGTACCTCCCGTAAACCATCCGCCAAGCAGCCGGAGCTGTCCGAAGAGGAAATGCCGATGCGTGACGTTCGCGCTGACGAACAGCCAGAGCCGGAATTTCTGAAAGCGCTGGAGCCGCTCACCGTGCCTGAGCTGAACCAAGTGCTGAGGCGAGCGCAGTCCCTGGTGGACGCCAAGCTTGAAAGCGCCAAGCAGGATTTTTTTTCCCGCATGAAGGCAGAAGGCGAACAGCTTGGCCTCGAGTTGGGATCGCTCTTTGGGGCTCCGGCTCCAACCAAACGTGGCCGTAAACCCACGGGCGAGCCGAAGGCCGAGCGTCCGCCGGTTGCTGCGAAGTACCGCAGCCCCACCGGGGACGAGTGGTCAGGGCGAGGCCGGACGCCGAAATGGCTCCAGATGGCGGAAGCGGAGGGTAAGAGCCGCGATGATTTCCTGATCGACAAGTCGGCCTAGCGCACATCAACTACATACTTGACTGAATATGTAAGCGTTCAAACTGCAGCCGGCTTTTGCTCCAACACATTATTAAATGGAGCGCTTTGACAGATGTTGGATAGGACACGTTACGGAGGCTGCGCCGTCAACTCATCATTGGCTCAGCTTATCCTGAGGCTTTTGGCGCGAGCGGTGGCCAAACCCGATCGGGATATCCGCATCCACGCCGCGCATCGTTTGCCGCTCGGATTTGAACACCATCTTTGTGGTCGAGCCAGCGTTGCGCTTGGACGGTTTCGAACGGATCGGATCCTGCGTACCTTGCCAGAGGAGCTCTGATGCGTCCCTTGCCCATGTCCTTGGCGTCCTGGAGTAATGCTCCACGCATACGGCTTCTCAACGATCTGCCAGTGTGCGATAACCCATACATACTGTGCTGGCTGCAACAGGCGCTGCGCGCCTATGACAACCCAGTCATCGACGCTGCTGTGCGGCTCGGCAATGAGCTCGGGCTACCGGTGCTCGTCTACCATGGTCTGCGAGAGGACTACCCTTTCGCCTCCGACCGGCTGCATCGCTTCGCCTTAGGCGCGAGCCGCGATGTGGCGCGCGGCTGCGCCGAGCGTGGCCTGGCCTGCGTGCAACACGTCGACCGTGCAGGTAGACGCGAGAAGGGACTCGTCTATCGGCTTGCCGCGCAGGCCGCTGCGCTCGTGCTTGAGGACCAACCCGCCTTCGTCGCTCAGTGGCAGGCCGAACGGGTTGCCGCGAGGACCAGCACGGCCGTATTCGCGGTGAACGCCGCCTGTCTCGTGCCGCCGGCTGCCCTCCAGCAGGGTATCGGCACCACCTCCGCCTTTCGTCGCCGCCACGAGAAGGTACGCGATGGCTGGCGAGACTGGACCGACGAGGAGCCGTCGGTTGCGCCGTATACAGGGCCGCTACCCTACGAGCCCGATCACCTGGGGACGATGGATGACGCGGCCATCGACGCCCTCGTGTCATCCTGTGCAATAGACCACGCGCTAGCGCCCAGCCCGATGTTTCCGCCAACCCGCGCCGAAGTGCTACTGCGTCTCACCCGCCTGCGCGACGAGGTGCTGCCGGCCTATGCAGGCGCACGCAATGACGCACGCCGCCCGGAGGGGGCGTCCACGCTCTCGCCCTACCTTCACTTCGGCATGGTGGGGCCGCGCGAGATCATGGCCACAATTGCCAAGGCTGACGTGCCCGAAGCAAGCCAAGCCAAGTTTGCTGATGAGCTCCTCAGCTGGCGCGAATGGTTCCACTACAAGGGTCGCACCCTGCCGGTGCCGGAGAGCTATGCCCGCTTGCCGAACTGGGCCCGCACGACGCTTGCGGCCCATGCGTCGGACCCACGGCCGCAGGTCGAGACGCTTGATGCTCTGGTTCACGGCGAAACGGCTGACGAGACCTGGAACGCCTGCCAGAAACAGTACTTGCTCGATGGCTGGATGCACAACAACCTGCGCATGTATTGGGCGAAAAAGCTGATCGCAATGACGCCCGATCCCGAGACGGGCTGGGCCACGGCCTGCTACCTCAACGATCGCCTGAGCCTCGACGGCCGCGATCCTTCGACTTATGGCAACCTTGCCTGGGCGTTCGGCGACGCCGCGCCTGGCTATGGCGGCCGTCCGATCTACGGGTTGGTCTCGACCCGGTCCGACCGCTCCATCCGCGAGCGGCCGAATGGCCCGGAGTGGATTGCGGCTGCCGCATCCCGCCCGACCTTCCGGCTGACGGTGCCCGACAAGCTTCCCGTCGACCCTTATCTCACGGCAAAGCTGCCGATCTGATCGGCGGCTGGCGTCAGCCGGCGCTCTTGGCAGTGACGGTCCCGAACTGTAGCGGCTGGATGAATGTTGGTTCTCCCGCACTTCCCGTGCTGCGGGTCGTCGTTCCGCGGCAGGATGAGCA
The DNA here is from genome assembly GCF_059504005.1 of Belnapia sp. NCBI lineage: Bacteria > Pseudomonadati > Pseudomonadota > Alphaproteobacteria > Acetobacterales > Roseomonadaceae > Belnapia > Belnapia sp. Next base: position 7,478 of record NZ_JCACHU010000176.1, read on the forward strand.
TATAGGAGTGGCCCTCTGCTCCTTTGAAGTGTCGTTCTTGTCCAAGCGCCTCCTGCCGCTCATTGCGGCAAGGCTGCTGGTCCAGCAGATCCTGCCCTCTCCCGACTACCTGACCATCCTCGTCACGCCGCGCCAGCGCTGGGCGGCCTGGCCAACCTGCGCCGTATCCTCCTGCCGGGTCCACGGCCAGTACGACCGCATCCCGCACGACCTGCCCTGGCAGCGACGTCCGGTGCGGCTGCAGGTACGGGCCCGGCGTTTCCGATGCCTGCAGCCAACTTGTCCACGAAGTGACCTTCGCCGAACGGCTCGCCGACATCGCGCCGCCCGCGGCGCGCCGGACCGAGCGGCGCTGGGCGACCTGCAGCGCCATCTCGGCCTCGCCGCCGGCGGCGAGGCCGGCACCCGGCTGGCGGCGCGGCTGGCCATGCCCGCCAGCGCCGACACGCTGCTGCGGATGGTGCGGCGTGCGGGCGCCACGCTGGAACCCAGGCCAGCCGTACGGGTACTGGCGGTTGACGAATGGGCTTGGCGTCGCGGTCACCGCTGCGGGACGGTTCTGGTCGACCTGGCATGAGGTAAGACGGCATTGTGGAAGCCTCAAACTACCGAGCTCCTGCGACTGCTTGCCGGCTGAGGAATAAATTGTGATGCTGGGATTCCCAAGGAGAGGCTCGTCCGGCGGCACACTTGGAAAGGCGGGGCCGTCTCGCTGCAGTTCCGTGGACGAAGGAAGGAGTCGAGGAACCATGTTCGTGACTCGACGCGCAGCGGTCGCGTCCCCACTCGTCCTGGCTGCGGGCCGAGTTGCGCGCGCTCAGCCGACTTTCCCTGCCCGGCCCGTCCGCTTCATCGTGCCCTATACGACAGGGGGTGTTTCCGACATCACTGCACGGCTTTTATCGGAGCCGCTGAAGGAGATGTGGGGCCATCCAGTGCCAGTTGAAAACCGTGCTGGCGCGGACGGGGTGATTGGCACCGAGGTCATCGCCCGAAGTGCGCCGGACGGGCACACGCTTGGCTTGGTCTCGGTCGGGCACCCGGTGAACGCCGCCTACTACCGGTTGCCCTACGACACGATGCGCGATTTCACCTTCGTCACACAGACAACGACGACGCCGCTGGTGCTCTGCGCCGGGAAGAGCTTCGCGCCGAACACGCTGGCAGAGCTGGTAGAGCATGCAAAGCGCAGCCGCGGCGGCGTCACCTTCGCCGGCACTGGCGGCGTAGTACGGCTCGCCCCGGTGCTGTTCGGGCAGCGCACTGGTGCGCCGCTCGAATACGTGCCCTACCGCGGCTCTAGCCAGGCGCACCCGGATCTCATGTCAGGGCGAGTTGACATCATGTTCGACACCGTGCCTGCGGCGCTGCCACACATTCAATCGGGTAACCTGAAGGCGCTGGCGACCACTGGCGCCCAACGCGCGCCGCAGCTCCCTGACGTGCCTACTATTGGCGAGTCCTTCCTGCCAGGCTTCGAGGCCTCGACCTGGGGCATGGTGATCGCACCGACCAACCTGCCACCGGCAATACTGGCGACGCTGAATGAGGGCTGCGTCGCCGCGCTGCGGCGGCCGGAGGTGGTCGAACGCCACCGGACGCTCGGCGCCGAAGTGAGGACCTCGACGCCGGAGGAGATCCGTGCCTTTGTCCAGGCCGAGATGGATAAGTGGTTGGACACCGCCCGCAAGGCCGGCATCCAGCCACAGGGCGTTCAATAGAGACGGGCAGCGCATTGGCATTGGGCGCCCACCAGTTCGCAGGCTCAACCCCTATTACAGGTGAGTGCATGCGGTCCGAATGTCTGCTCGACCTTGGCGAGCGGACCTAAAAGCAACTCACTTTGCTTTAGACCCTATGACGTGATTTGGCCAGAAGCGGAATGGCCGCTTACGGGACCGAATGCTGAGAAGCGGACATGCGGCTGGCAGTCGCGCCTTGTCCAGTAGGACCGAAGCGGTCATTCGGCTTTCGCCTAGTTGTCCCGGAATCGGTCAGCGCCGTTGGCAGACCTGCCTCGACCGCCCGTGCATACCGTCGCGCGTAAATGCATGGCAAAGGGGCGGCATGCCAAACATCCGCCTCCCCGTTCCCCTGCTCCTGGTCATCGCCGGACTGCCCGGCCTGCTCGTCCTTCCGTTCGTGTTGCCGGAGCTGCCCGGCGTGCCGCGTGCCGCGTTGCTGATCAACCCGGCCATCCTGCTAGCTGTTGCGGCCGTCGCCGGTACACCTGCGGCCAAGCGGAGCGGGCTGCGGCTGCGGTCTCCCGACGCAACGGTCGCGGGGCGCCTCTTTGAATTGGGAGCCGGCGCTCTGCTCGGCGCAGCCATCGCGGCAACCGACCACCTCGGACGCGAGTGGTGGCAGGTTACGCCCGGGCGGCCGGGCTCCGTCCTGGAGTCCTGGACACCAGCCTTGCTGTTGGCCGGTATCCTCTACGGCGGGATGGTTGAGGAGGTGCTGATGCGCTGGGGTGTCATGAGCCTCGCCACGCTGGCGCTCTGGCGCACTATCGCGCGTCGCTCATCCTCACCACCCACCGCTGTACTCGCCCTAGCGGCGCTCACAGCAGCGGTCGCCTTTGGCATGGCCCACCTGCCCGCCCTTGGCCTGCAGGGCGCGGAGCTGTCCCCCGGCCCCGTGTTGCGAACGCTGCTCCTCAACGTTATCGCGGGACTGTTTTACGGATGGTGCTTCGCGCGCCGCGATCTTCTCGCCGCCATGGGAGCGCATGCGGGTACCCATCTGGGCTTCGCTGTGATGGCGTTGCTCGCGTGATCGCCGCGGATTGCGGCAGCGACGCGCCCGATGCTGGATCACCTTGAAGTCTACGAGCTACAGCCGCCTCCCGACCAACTCGGTCAGCCAATGCCTAGTACGCGATGTCCGCTTTCAAGAAGTCCCGTAGGCCCAACCTATGACCGGGAAGGGCGCGTAGCCGCCATGGCAGGATCTTGCCGAAAGCGGACCGGCAGCTTCCGAGCATCTTAGGCATAGAAGCGTCTGTTACCAACGGTCCGGCGGGGCGGCTTCTCACGACCCCTTTGTGGACCTTTGGAGAAAGCCTTTATAATTGGCGATCCGGTAAGGCAGCTTCCGCAGCCAAGTCGTCATACATCGGGAGCAAGTACATGAACTTCGAAACCTGAAGCGCTGAGATTGAGGCTGTCGTAACCTTCGACGTGGATGCGGGGCTATGGCGGAAGTATTTCGACGCCGGCGCGGCAAGGCCGGTGCCCGCGGTCGGCACTGGCACGTTGACCAAACCTATCTGAGGGTTCATGGCCGGTGGGCCTACCTGTATCGGGCCATCGACCGCGACGGCAGCCTTGTCGACACCATGCTAAGCGAGCACCGCGACATGTCGGCGGCACAGGCTTTCTTCCGCTCAGCTAAGGCCACGACTGGCATCACGCCCGAGCGCGTTACCACCGATGGCCACGGTTTCTACCCACGGGCAATCCGCTCAACACTCGGCCAGCGTGTCGCGCACCGGACCAGCGCCTTCAAGAACAATGGACTGGAGCAAGACCACCGGGGTGTGAAAGGGCGCACGCGATGTATGCGCGGGTTCAAGAGCTTCGACACAGCGAGGCGGTTCTGCCGAAGCTATGACGAACTTCGCAACTTCCTCCGCACACAGACCCGCCAAAACTAGCACGTCATCGCAAACCGCCGTCGTCTGCTTCACCTCCGTCACGCCAGCACTGCGCTCGCTATTCTGCAAGTGGCGTAGCCGGAACCGGCCATCATCTCGCGTCGTCAGGTTTGGCACGAGCGCTGACAGAACCCTATGATTAGAAAGGGGCAGGTGCGAAAGGTTGGCGGACGAGACATGCGGACACAAACCACCTATGTCGCCGAGTTGTTCCTGGGCACCGCCTGATCGTGGGCCTGTCGCGGCCGTATGCGACTTGCCGCAAACTTTGCAACGCAACCTCCGATGCTATATATTGGAGGTGGGGAACGAATGAGCCACGTTGTTTACAAGCCTCTTCCCATCACCACCGACTGGGTACCTCCGGCCGGCTTGTCTGAGCGCATCGTTCAAGTGAACGGCGGCACACTGACGGTGATCCGCGTCCTCGACGCCCGTCGGGCGACCTTCGGCACCGACCTCGCCTACGTTTTCGGCTGCAATGTCTTCCGTGCTCGCGAGGAAAACGAGAGGGTCACGGGGAGCCCGGACGGCATCGTTGTCCGACGCTGAGCGTCCCGTCGTCCTCATCATCGGCGGGCCGAACGGCTTTGGGAAGAGCAGCGCCTACTCCGATGTTTGGCGCTGATCCGCTTGCCGCGCCGGCGCTCGATCGTATCGTCGAGCCCGAGCAGTACCGGATCTGTCGGCACGAAACTGTCCAGCAGCAAGCTAAGCAACACCCTCCCCACCGCTCTTCCGTTCCAGACAGCACGGGCCGGCATTGGAACACCTGCGCCGACGGTTCGCCGGGTGCCGCTGTCTGAGGCTCGCGCGAGGCTTACCGAGGTGGCGGATGACGCGGACCCGCAGCTGAGCGGGCACGATACGGCCGACGGGCGCGGGCGGAGCCACGTCGGTAAGATCGCGCTGATCGGCGCCGTGGAGATTGACGAGGAGGGCCGGCTCGGCCGCGCCCGGCTGGCCGTGCTGCCCGACTACTCGGCGGAGAAGATCGGCGCCTTTGTGCGTCGGACGGTGGCGCCCAAGTCCGGGCTGCTGACGGACGGCTTGCGCGTGTATAAGTCGCTGGCGCGCAGGTACGATCACCGCCCGAAAGTGGTCGGCAAGATGGCGGCCTACGTGCTGATGCCCTGGGCGCACCGGGTGTTCCCGCTGCTCAAGCGCTGGGGGACGGGCACCTTCCACGGCTTCCGGCGGCCGCACTTGCAGGCCCACCTCGGCGAGTTCGCCTGGCGCTGGAGCTGGCGCAACAGTCGACACACCAGCTTCGACCGGCTGCTCGGCAGCCTGGGCGCGCTACCCCATCGCGACTACCGGGACTTCATGCCCGAAATGGCCGCGTAGCGGCGGGGGGCGGCCGTGCCGCCTATGGCCGTTAGAGATCGCTCAGGTGCCGATCAAGGGCGCTGCAGAACTCGTCGAGCTTGCCAATCCGGCGCAGGTCGGCGACGAACTCCGCCGCGGTCGGCGCCGAGCGACGGAGGTTGCGCCGGGCGTTCGTCATGCAGGCGACCGTCGCCCCGGGGTCGGCGCGGTACAGCCGCATCCGGAAGTCGCCGGGCCGCCAGACGGCCAGGCCGTGCGGTTTCAGGCCCCCGTCGCGGAAGTGGCGGTCGGCGCTCACGACCGCCTGCGCCCCGGCCTCGATGGCGGCTGCCACGACGTGCCTGTCCTTCGGGTCGGGCATGGAGACCGCCGGGATGTGGCGGCGATGGCCGGCGACCAGGGCGTCGGGCAGCGCCCAGTCCATCAGGCGGTGCGTCCGCTCGCGCGAGGCCGGGGTTGGCCTCAAGGAGGCTCCGGATCCACTCCTCGTGGATGTCGTCGCTCCAGCGCGCCCGCGCGAGCCGGTCAACCGCGCATTGGACGACGGCGTTGCGGAGGTTGAGCGGGTAGAGGACGCAGGCGTCGTAGACGACGACCGGAACCCGCGGCTCAGAGACCTTGGTTCTCCATGAGGTCCTCGGTGTCCGCTGCCAGGGCGTCGAGCGCCCTTTGCTGGTCGTCCGCCTTGGCCTTGAGGGCGAGGACATCGCTCAACCGGCAGCGCCGGTGGGAGCCCACGTGACGGAAGGGCAGGTCCCCCGCGTCCATCCGCCGCACCACGAGCGGGCGGGACATGCCGAGGACCTCTGCCGCCTCATTGGGCGTGAGCTCCGCGTCCTCGCCCAGCACCGCCACCTTGCCGCCGGCATAAAGGCGGTCGAGGACGGCGCGGACCGCCCGCGCGGCCTCCGGGGGCAAGGTCAAGACCTCAGCGGTGCCATCCCCGCGGCGGACCACGATCTCGATGCGCTCGTCGTCGCTGGGCGCCGGCGGCGCGGAGGCCCCGGCCCGGGCGGCCTCGGGCAGCATGACGTACTCGAGGAGGTTGGCGGTCATGGTCGGCTCCGTTTCCAAACCACCGTATGGCGCTGGCCACCCTATCTGCAATATCTGAAACGCGAGTTGCCGGGGGACCACCGCCGGGCGGCTCAGACCACCCCTGGCGGTCGCCTTACAGAACGTCTGCAATCAGCGCTCCCGTTATCGCTCTCGCTTGTGTGACTGTATTTGGCTGATGTGTGTTAGCCATAGTCGCGGCCGCGGAGAGGGCCTTGCCATCCCCCCCCGGCAGCAGTTCTGATTGCCCTCTTCGCGCCCCCCCTTACCAATGACCATAGTGAAGGTCGGTGCTATAGCGGCCACCTTCCGTGCATGAGCTCATCCTTCGACAACTTGCCCATGAAGCCGAAGCTCACAGCCGAGGAACGGCGTCGACGCGACGCCGATCGACTTCAGACGATCCGGCTCCGGATGCTGTTTGGCCAGGTGCTGCCTGATCGCTGCATCACCACCCCGGTCGCCATCGGCGCCGCGCTCGGTATGCCAGCGGCCGAGGCGACCAAACTGCTGAATGGGAAGCATGGGTGGGAAGGTGACGTGGCGTTGCTGGAGGATGCCGCGGTGAAGTTAAGACTGCGGGTGCCCTATGCGGCGCCTCGCTAGGCGTGGTTTACAGTTGAACCAAAAAGTAGATAATTACTTCCCAAAACAACGCAGAAAGGGCGAGGCTAATCACCGCGCCTTCACCAAAGCGCTGAGAGGCAGGGTCCATATAGAGGCTTGGCGATCTGGAGTGATTTGCTACCATAGGTTGATTCCAGCTCTCGTTACGCAAAACCATGTCAAATGCGACGCCTTGAGCCACCAGACGTTCATTGCTGACACGTTTATTTTGGCAAAGATTAATGGATCGTAATACACGGCAGCCAAACCTTAGCTAAGTTGCGCAGCGCAGGCGTCGCCAATGTGACGTTTTACGATTTTTGAGACGGTAGGGCAGGGTATGACACAGCCGATCTACCTTGATCTGAACCAGCTCCAGGATGGCTGGCTGGCAACCGCCCGCGCC